>JANJTJ010000033.1 GCA_024711145.1 Balneolales bacterium | reverse complement strand
ATCAGGTCGGGTTGGTCGGTACCGGTAGCCATGGCCACGGCTTCGTTGCCATCGGTAGCGCTGATGATGCGGATGCCGGTTTTTTTGAGCACCAATTGGATGAACCGGATGTTGACGGTTTCATCTTCGGCCAGGAGCAAGGTTTTGTCGGACCAGTCGGTCGTCGGTGGGTTCGCGTCGTTCACAGGTGCTTCGGGTGCGGTAAGTTCATCGGGATGGTAAGGTACGAGTAGCCGGAAGGTGCTGCCCGAACCCGGCACCGACTCCACGTCGATGCGGCCTCCGAGCAGCCGGGCGTAGGCGTTGCTGATCGATAGCCCCAACCCGGTTCCACCTATGTGGTTGGGAGACCGGGTTTTGGCCTGTTCGAACCGGTTGAAGATGATGTTGAGGCTGTCCTGGTCTATGCCCACCCCGGTATCGCTCACGGTGAATCGTACGAAGCCGTCTTCGATGGTGGCCGCCAGCTCGATGTGCCCATGGTCGGTGTATTTGAGGGCGTTACCGATCAGGTTGATCAGGATCTGCCGCACTTTGGCCGGGTCGCTGCGGAACCGCATGCGGGTGTCGGGGAAAGGCGTGCGCAGGCGCAACCGGATCCCTTTGGCCGCCGCCGAGGGCCCGAAGAAGGCGTGGAGGTCGGTGAGCATGCGGTTTCCGTTCATGGTGGCCGTTTCCACGGTCTCAACACCCGATTCCACCTTCGACAGGTCGATGATGCCGTTGATCAGGCTGAGCAGTTGGCGGGCGTTCTTGTCGATGATGTCCACAAAACGGTCCCGTTCGTCCGCCGGGGTGGCCGGGTCGCGCAGGATTTCGGTGAACCCCAGCAAGGCATGCAACGGATTGCGGATCTCATGCGACATGTTGGCCAGAAACGCCGTTTTAAGGCGGTCGCTGGTTTCGGCCTGCTCTTTGGCCGCTTTCAACTCGGCTTCGAACCGTTCCTCTTCGGTGATGTCGCGCCAGATCTGCACCCAACCGGACGGCTTCCCATGTTCCAGAATGGGGGTTTCGGTCACCAACCAGGTGGTATCGGATTCGTTGATCACCAAGCGGATGCCTTTGTCGGGCACGGCATCCATCAGCGGGCGGAATTCGGGCACACGCCGCACCAACTGCTGGTATTCCAACCCGATGATTTCGTGCACATGGGCTTCCAGCAGGCGTTTCATGGCCGGGTTGGCATCCACGATGCGTTTGGTCTTGTCGAGTACGAGCACCCCATCGGCCAACCCGTCGAACACGTTTTCCCGGGCTATGGGTACCACATCGAACAACCGGTAGCGCAACAGGCCGAAGGCCACGCTCAACGAGGTGGCGATGAAAGCGAACGGGGTGAGGTCCACATGGCCGAACGGCCGGTATCCGGTCAGGTAGAAGACGTTGGTGATCCAGGGAAACACCCAGGCACCGATGATGAGCAGGGTCTGTTGCCGATACAAGCCTTCGGTGGACCGGTACCGCCGCACGAGCAGCACCAGGGCCCACACCATGACACCATAGAAGTAGCTGATGTACACCCAGTACCAGGGACCCCGGGTGATGTCCAGCAGGGGGAAGGGGCCGCTGTAATCGACGGCGAGACCGGCGAACAGCAATTGCTGGTAGGGCGTGGTGAGCGCCAGCAGACAGGTTATGGCCGGAATGGCGAACCAGGCCAGCCGGTTGCGCCAGGTGATGAGGTGGTCGCGGCCGGTGAACACCAGGTGGAATTCGACCAGGAATGCGGGTATGAAGGAGGAACCCACATATTGGATCTGGGTCCAGAAGAGCATCTGGTCCAGGGTGGTGCTGAGCAGCTCGATGCCATAGGTGCCCACCCAAAGGGCCGTGCCCAGCCCGGCGTAGGCGAACTGGCGCGAAGCTCCCTTCCGGTTGTAGAGCGTGATGCCCACCCAGGTGAGCAGCAGCGCACTGAAGAAGAGGACCCAGGGATAGGCCGAGAACGGGTGCATCAATCCAGCCGTTTGGAGCGGCTGGCGTTCGCCATGTCCAGGTGGTAGGCATGCAGGGCCCTACCCAGGTCGGGCCGGCCGATGGCCAGCATGCGGACGGCCAGCAGGCCGGCGTTGGCTCCGGCTCCTATGGCCACCGTGGCGACCGGAATACCGGCCGGCATCTGTACGATGGAGAGGAGGGAGTCGAGCCCGTTGAGCGCCTTGCTCTGCACGGGCACCCCGATCACGGGCAGTACGGTGTGTGCGGCGAGCATGCCGGGCAGGTGGGCGGCACCGCCCGCACCGGCGATGATCACGGCCAGACCCCGGCCCTCGGCGTTTTTGCCGTAATCGGCCATATCGTCCGGCGTGCGGTGGGCCGATACCACCCGGGCTTCGAACGGTACACCGAAGTGCCCGAGGATGTCGGCCGCGGGTTTGAGGGTAGGCCAATCGGAGTCGCTACCCATGACGATGCCGACCAGGGGAGTTGGGGTGTTCATGTGCGGATGGGATCGGTAAGCTGGCGTGCCAATGCCAAGGTTTCGGCCGGATCTTCGCCCAACAGGGTCAGATGGCCCATCTTGCGACCGATGCGGCTGCCGGTTTTGCCGTACAGATGCAGGTGGGCATCGGAGGTGTCGAGTGTTTCGGCCGTGTGTTCGAACCGGGTGGGGCGGTTGTCGGTGCCCAGGAGGTTGATCATGGCTGCGGCGGGCCTGCGCATGCTGGGGTCGCCCAGGGGCAGTTGGCACACGGCCCGCACATGGTTCTCGAATTGGGAAGCCATGCAGGCCTCCATGGTGTAATGCCCCGAGTTGTGGGGCCGGGGCGCCGATTCGTTGAGCAGGATGCGGCCGTCGGTGGTCAGGAAGAACTCGAACCCGAAGATGCCGGTGGCATCAACGGCCTCCATGGCCGCCACGGCCAATTCCTGGGCTTGGCGGCGGAGGGCGGGCGGCACCGGGGCCGGTGCCAGGATTTCTTTGCAGATGTGCCCGGCCTGTATGCTTTGCACGCAGGGGTACACGGCCGTCCCGTGCAGGTTCCGGGCTACCATGACGGCCAGTTCCAGGGAGAAGGGTACGAAGGCCTCGGCCAGCACGGGACGGCCGTCGGCCCCGCCCAGCCGCCGCCAAGCCTCCCGGGCCGCCCCGGCGTCGGTCACGGTGGCATTGCCGTAGCCGTCGTAACCGCCCTTGGCCGATTTGAGCACATAGGGCCAGCCGTGGGCGGCCCCGAAGGCGTCCAGGTCGGCCGGCCCGGCGATTTCGGCCCAGGGCGCCACCGGTATGCCGGCCGCCGCGAAGGTGCGCTTCTCGACGATCTTGTCGGCGATCCGGGCGAAGGTTTCCGGGGTGGGAAACAGGGGGGTGCCCGCCGCGTTTCTGGCGCGCAGGAGGAGGTCGGCATCGAGGAACTCGTTCTCGAGGGTGACCACATCGCAGGTGCGGAAAAAGGCGGCCAGGGCGGCTTCGTCGTCCATGCGGCCTATGGTCGCGTGGGGCGTCATGCGGCACAGGGGTTCGTCGGCCGATGCGGCATACACGGCCACATCCATCCCGAAACGAAATGCCTGCAAGGCCGACATGGCGGCCAACTGGCCGCCACCCACATATCCGATGCGGAATCCGGCCGAGAAGGGTGGTCGCTTGAACATGCCCCGAAGATACGCAGGCGCCACCACCCGTATCTTCAGGCATGAATATCGAGAACCGGTTGCGCCAGCTGAAATCCCGTTTCGAGGAGCTGGCCACCGCCATGGGCGACCCCGCGTTTTATGCCGATCCGCGCCGGGCGGCCGACCTGACCCGCGAACATGCCGACCTGAAAGATGTGGTGGCCGCCTACGACCGTTGGAAATCGGTTTCGGCCGATCTGGCCGGTACCCTGGAACTGGCCGCCGGCGACGACCCCGAGATGGCCGCTTTCGCCCGTGAGGAAGCCGGCCGGCTGAAGGAGGAGGCCGCGGCCCTGGAGGCCGAATTGAAGCTTCTGATCGTGCCGCCCGACCCCGAGGACCAACGCAACGCCATTGTGGAGATCCGTGCCGGCACCGGCGGCGACGAGGCCGCCCTCTTCGCGGCCGACCTGTACGAGATGTACCGGCGCCATGCCGACGAGCAGGGATGGGTGCTGGAACCGCTGTCGGTGTCCGAATCGGACCTGGGTGGTTTCAAAGAGGTGGTGTTCGGCCTGGCCGGCCGGGAGGTGTTCGGCCGCATGAAGTTCGAATCGGGTGTGCATCGGGTGCAACGGGTGCCTGCCACGGAAGCCCAAGGCCGCATCCATACGTCGGCCGCCACGGTGGCCGTGCTGCCCGAAGCGGAGGAGGTGGACATCACCATCCATCCGGCCGATCTTGAAGTGGACACCTTCCGGGCCACGGGCGCGGGCGGACAACACATCAACAAGACCGATTCGGCCATCCGCATCCGCCACATTCCCACCGGCACGGTAGTGGAATGCCAGGAGGAACGCAGCCAGCACAAGAATCGCGACAAGGCCATGAAGATGTTGCGCACCCGCCTGTACGAGGCCGAATATGCCAAACGGGCGGCGGCGCGTGCGGCCGAGCGCAAGAGCCAGGTATCCACCGGAGACCGCAGCGCGAAGATCCGTACCTACAATTTCCCCCAGGGGCGGCTCACCGACCACCGCATCGGGCTCACCCTCTACAATCTGGACGAGATCATGAAAGGCCGGCTCGGACCGGTGACCGACGCCCTCCGCCTGGCCGAGAACCTGGAGAAACTGGCCACCCTGGCCTGATCAGAGCGGGGCTACTTCCAGCCGTTTTTTCTTCCGGATGAGCTCCACGTTGGTGTGGAACCGGGCGTCGCGGAAGGTGTAGGCGGTTCCGTCGTGGGCATAGACCAGCAGATAGGCGCTGTCGCCTTCCTGATAGCCCTGGGCGGTCACACCGGTTTTCGTAGCTCCGGCCGGCACCCGGTTCGAGTCGGCTTTTCCGTCCGATATGACCGGTTCGATGTCCACGATCTGGAAGCCGCGGCCCGAAACCACGAACGCCGCGACGGGCACGGCGTTCGGGTTCACGATGGTGAAGGTGTCCGGCACCGTATCCTTGGAACCGGTGCCGGAGGAGCAGGCCGCAACCACCAGGGCGGCCGCCGACATCCACCGCAAGCTCATTCGCAGGTCGATTCGGGCGCGAGTTGCCACTGCTCGGGCGAGCGCCAGAGCTGGGAGGTGATCAATTCGCGGGTGAACAGGAACTCCTTGGGCAGCTTGTCATACAGTTTCGAGAAGAGTTCCTCGTGGCCGAGCACTTCCTGTTTCCAGGCCTCGCGGTCCACGCTCATCACCTTCTTGAAATCGTCCTTGCCGAAATCGGAGCCGCGCCAGTCGAGGTCTTCGTAGCGGGGCATCCATCCCAGGGGCGATTCCACGGCGAAGGCCCGGCCGCGCACGCGGTCCACGATCCATTTGAGCACGCGCATGTTGTCGCCGAAGCCGGGCCAGACGAACTTGCCATTCTCGTCTTTGCGGAACCAGTTCACGCCGAATATCCGGGGCGGGTTGGGCAATTCGCGCCCGAACTGCAGCCAGTGGTTGAAATAATCGGCCATGTGGTAGCCCATGAAGGGCAGCATGGCGAAGGGATCGCGCCGCACTTTGCCCAGCTCACCGAAGGCGGCAGCCGTCATTTCGGAACCCATGGTGGCGGCCATGTACACGCCGTAGTTCCAGTTGAAGGATTGGTACACCAGGGGTACCGTGGTGGCCCGGCGGCCGCCGAACACGAAGGCGTGGATGGGTACGCCCTGGGGATCTTCCCATTTCGGATCGATGCTGGGGCATTGGTAGGCCGGTGCCGTGAACCGGGCGTTGGGGTGGGCCACCGGCTTGCCCGATGCCGGATCCCAGACCTTGCCGTGCCAATCCAACGTGCCGGCCGGTGGCGCCTCACTCATGCCTTCCCACCACACGTCGCCGTCGGGCGTGATACCCACGTTCGTGAAGATGGTGTTGGCCCGGATGCTCTCCATGGCGTTGGGGTTGGTCTTGTAGTTGGTGCCCGGCGCCACGCCGAAATACCCGGCTTCCGGGTTGATGGCGTACAGGCGGCCGTCGGCACCCGGTTTGATCCAGGCGATGTCGTCGCCCACGGTGGTCACTTTCCATCCTTCCATTTCCTGGGGAGGAATGAGCATGGCGAAGTTGGTCTTGCCGCAGGCGCTGGGGAAGGCGGCCGCCACGTAGGTCTTTTCTCCCTGGGGCGATTCCACACCCAGTATGAGCATGTGTTCGGCCAACCAGCCCTCGTCGCGGGCCATGGTGCTGGCAATGCGCAGGGCGAAGCATTTCTTGCCGAGCAGGGCGTTGCCGCCGTAGCCCGATCCGTAGCTCATGATCAACCGCTCTTCGGGAAAATGGCTGATGTATTTGACGGTGGGGTTGCAAGGCCAGAGGGCGTCGGCTTGCCCGGGCTCGAGCGGAGCACCGACCGTGTGCAGGCATTTTACGAAGTCGCCGTCGCCAAGGGCGTCCAGAGCCGCGGCACCCATGCGCGTCATGATGCGCATGTTGACCACCACGTATTCGCTGTCGGTGAGCTGCACCCCGATCTGGGAGATGGGGGAGCCGATCGGACCCATGCTGAAGGGGATCACATACATGGTGCGGCCTTTCATGCAGCCGGCGAACAGCTTGTTCAGCGTGTTCTTCATCTCTTTGGGAGCCACCCAGTTGTTGGTGGGCCCGGCGTCCGATTTGCGTAGGGAGCAGATGTAGGTGCGGTCTTCCACACGGGCCACATCGCTGGGGTCGGAGAAGCAGGCGAAGGAATTGGGCCGTTTTACGGGGTCCAGGCGGCGGAACGTGCCTTTGGCCACCAGTTTTTCGGTCATGCGGTCGTATTCGGCTTGGGATCCGTCGCACAGGACCACGGCGTCGGGCTGGCACAGTTCGGCGTGCTTCTTCACCCAGTCGGCCAGCTTCTTGTTCTTGATTTCGGGGAGTTTCATTGGGTCTCTTGAAGGTCTGATGGGACAGGCGCAATATACCAACGACCCATGCGCGGGCCGGGAACAAAAGCCGGGAGTGTAAGCGCTTTTCCGATAGGTATCATGCGGTGCGCAAAGGATGCGAAGCTTCCGTCAATCCGCGTCAAACCGTCTTATCATTGGGCCGTGCGCAAAACCCTGCTCGTTACCGCCCTGTATCTGTGTGTCGTCGCCCTGCATTCCACGGCCATCGCCTGGGTGGAGTCTCGGGCGGCTTGCCTGGCCGGCACCCCCCTGTACGATCTGGCGCACGAGGCCATGCGGGCGGGGTCGGTCCCCTTCAGCTGGATCCCCCACATTCCGGTCAACGGCATCATCCTCGCACTCACCGTGCTGATGATCGGCCTGCTGGTGCGGGATGAACGGCGTCTGGTGCTCATCCGCAGGTTCTTCCTGTTCCACGGCGTGATGGCCACCATGCGGGCCATACTCGTGAATGTGACCATACTGCCCACGGCCGATCCGGCCTGTTCGGGTCGGGTGGTGGCCGACCCGGATCTCGGAGCGCGGGCTCTGGGCCTGACCCTGAGCGCCATCGGCATACCGCTTGAGTGGCACGGTATCGGATTTGCGGGCAACTCCTGCTGCGACATGATCATTTCGGGCCATACCGCCATGGTGGTGGCCCTCGTGGGCATGATCTTCATGATGTCGGAAATCCGGTGGTTGCGCCTCGCGGTGTCGGTTGCCGCCGGCCTGGCCCTGTTCGGATTGCTGAACCCCGTCTATCATTACATGGTGGATGTGCTGGTCACGGTGGTCATCGGTTGGCAATTGGTGCGGCACTACGAGCAGCACCCCTGGCGATGGCTCGAAACCCGCTGACCGTATCTTTGCCGCATGCCTCGTATCGCCCTCATCCAGACCACCGCCGGACCCGATCCCGCCAGCAACCGCGACCGCCATGCCGGGCTGGTACGCCGTGCGGCCGGTGCCGGCGCCCAGATCGTGCTGTTGCAGGAACTGTACGACACCGAGTACTTCTGCCACACCTACGACGAAACCCACTTCGACTGGGCCCAACCGGCCGATGGGGCCTCGGTGGCGGCCCTGCAGCCCTTGGCCGCCGAATTCGGCATCGTGATCGTGGTGCCGTATTTCGAACGTCGGGCCCCGGGTCTCTATCACAATTCGGCCGCCGTCATCGATGCCGACGGGTCCATCGCCGGCCGGTATCGGAAAATGCACATCCCGGACGACCCCGGTTTCCAGGAGAAGTACTATTTCACCCCGGGCGACCTGGGCTACCAGGCCATCGCCACCCGGTACGGCCGCATCGGTGTGCTCATCTGCTGGGACCAGTGGTTCCCCGAGGCCGCCCGCCTCACCGCATTGCAAGGTGCCGACCTCTTGGTCTATCCCACGGCCATCGGGGTGCTCGAGCATGAGACGGCCGATCAGGAAGCCCGCTTCCGCGACGCCTGGGAAACCATACAGCGGTCGCATGCCGTGGCCAACGGCATCCATGTGGCCGCCATCAACCGGGTGGGTGTGGAGCACGGCACCCGGTTCTGGGGTGGCAGCTTCCTGGCCGACCCCTTCGGAGCCTGGGTGGCCCGTGCCGGTTCCGATGAGCAGATCCTGCTGGCCGATGCCGATTTCGGCGCCACCGAACCCCAGCGCCGGCAATGGCCCTTCCTGCGCGACCGCCGCATCGATTCGTATGCCGGTCTGCTGAAACGGTTCGGCAGCGAATGATCCCGGCCATCGGCTTCGCCGTCCTGTTGCTGCTGCAGCCGCCTTCGGGTGCGGACGCCGCCGGCCTGGTGACCAACCAGGCCGGCAATCCCATCGGTGGCATCCAGATCGACATCGGCGAACCACCGGCCAGCGTGGTCACCGACCTGAGCGGCCGGTTCCGCCTCGACCGCCTGCCGTCGGGTCTGGTCCGTTTCCGCATACGGTCCATCGGATACGCCCCGGTCGACACCCTCATCCGACTTCCGGCCCTCGACATCCGCATCCGCCTGGTGGAACAGGAAAACGGCATCGTGGAATTCGATGTGGTTACCGTGCAGGGCGAACGGTGGGGCCGGGACCTGGCCCAATCGGCGCCGCTCACCACCGAGCGCATCGGGGTCGAAAAACTGCGCCTGGCGCCCCGCTTGGGCGGCGAACCCGACCCCATCCGCCTGTTGCATCAATTGCCCGGCGTGCAAGCCGAATCCGATTTTTCGGGTGGGTACACGGTGCGCGGCGGCCGGCCCGACCAGAACCTCCTGTTGCTCGACGGCATGCCCCTGTACCATACCGGGCACCTGTTCGGCGTGTTCAGTGCCCTGAATGCCGAAGCCGTGGGGGGGATGACCTTCGCCCGCGGGGTGTTTCCGGCAGCGTACGGCGGCCGCCTGAGTTCCGTACTGGATGTCCGGCTGAAACGCCCCAGCACCACCGGCGGTGCCGTGTATCTGGGCATGTTGAGTACCTCGGCCTCGGTGGAAACCGTGCAGGGTGGCAGCTCCCTGATGGCCGCATTCCGCCGTACCCACATGGATCCGGTACTGGCCGCCGTGGATCGGCGCGACCGGAAGTCCGATCCGGTAGCCGGCGTGTTCGATCCCACCACTTCCTATGTCTTTTCCGATTGGAACCTGGGGTGGTCGCATCGGTTGGCCGGTGGCCACCTGCTCAGCGGTCAATTCTTCCGGAACACGGACCGGTTCGGATATGAAGTGCGGGAATCCTACGACCGACCGGTGGGCACCCGCGCCGGCGATTTCGAAGCCCTGCGCGACACCGTGACCACCGGCATGGATTGGGGCGTGGATGCGGCATCGATGCGCCTGGATCTGCGGCCCGGCTCGTGGACGGCCGCCCTTACCGGGTGGGTACTCGATTATCGGGCATCCAGCCGGGAACTGCGCGACAACCGGTTCCGGTACCGTGCCAGCCTGGATACCCGCCAGGGTTCGCAGCAACTCACCCTGGTAACCGAAGAAGACCAGTACTACCAACTGGACAAACGCTTCCGCCAGGGCGTCACGGATTTCGGCACCCGGTTGGATCTGGAGCACGCACCCAAGCAGGGCCCGGCCGTGCGCCTCAGCTTCGGTGCCATCCATCATGTGTTCCGTCAGCGGGGAGACCTGTATGAATTGACCGACGACGTGCGCACCGAAACCACCGTAGGGTTTCCTTCCAAGGTCTTTCAGGTGCGGGAAGAGCTCACGCGAGGCACGAACGCGTCGCGTCCGCTCACCGAAGTGCATGCCTCCCTCGATACCGAATGGAAATGGCACACCCTTACCTGGAACGGGGGCCTCCGTGTGGAAGCCCTGGTGCCGGGGAGCGCGGCGCAGGTGTCGCCGCGGGTGAATCTGGCCTGGGCGCCGGCACCCGGGCTGCTTGTAAGCGCCGGGTACGGCCGTTTCCGCCAATACCTGCATGCCTTGGGTATAGACCTGGTGCAGATTCCGCTGGAACATTGGGTCTGGGCCGGCGATGGGGTAGACCCTCAAGACGCCGAAACCTGGACGCTCGGGTTCCGCCTGGGCGACCAAGGCACCCGCTGGACCACCGAATTCTATACCCGCACGTTCACCGGCATGCGCATGCTGGACCCCGAGGAAGTGCAGGCCGCGGTCAGTGGGTCGGGTTCCTTCGTGCCCGTGTACAAGAACATCACTATTGCCGGAGAGGGTAGGGCTTATGGGGTTGAAAACCGGCTCGAGTATCCCTGGTCCCGTGGGTATGTGGCCATGCGGCATAGTTGGGCCGTTGCCGAGAACCGGTTCGAGGGCATCGACGAAGGCCGATGGTTCCCCATCCGGAACGACATCCGCCACGATGCCGGCCTGGAACTGCGCTGGGAACTGGCCGAACGCTGGAGTTTCGGAACCGATTTCAGATACCGCAGCGGGCAGCCGGCCAACGTGGCCGTTACCGGATACGACCGCGTGGACGACCCCCTGGGCGTGGGTGAACTGGGCACCGGCGACCACTACGTGTGGCATGGCCGCAACCGTTACCGATTGCCCGATTACCACCGGTTGGACCTCTCGCTCACCTGGAGCGACCTGCGATGGGGGGCGGCCCGGGCCGACTGGACCCTCAGCGTGATCAACATCTACGACCGGCGCAACGTGCTGGCCATCCGCACGGCCACCACCATCCGCGACCGTGGTGCCAAATTGGTCGTGGAACCCAATTACCGCCATTTGGATCAATTGCCCATGCTGCCCATGTTGTCTCTGCGCGTGCGGTTCGGAGGGGTGTCGTGATGCGGTTTCCGATCATCGTCTGTCTGGCACTGGCCGCTTGCGACGGCATCCGTAGCGTGGACGAGCCTGCCGAACGTCTCCTTCAGGTGGATGCCGTCTTCTACGCCTGGGCACCCGTACCCGAAATCGAGGTCCGCGACGTGTTCCGTCTGTCCGGAAGCGGCCCCTTCGAGGTGATACGCGACAGTTTGTGGGTAACCGGTGCCGATGTGCGCCTGTTCAGCCTTTCGGACCACGCCGGGGCCGCCGACACCCAGCACGTGGCCATGGTCGAAACCCGCGCGGGGCGCTATGCGCCGGCGGATGCCGGTTGGCGGGTGCTGCCCGGCCGGGCCTACCACCTGGATGTGCGCTGGAAAGGCCGCCATGCCCATGCCGTAGCCCGAATTCCCGATGCCGACGGGGCGGCACCCTTGGTCACCTTCCTCACGCCGGTCTGGACCGACACCCTCATCCTGAGGCCCGCCACACCGCCACCACCCGGAGCCGACACCGAATTCGACACCATGATGGTGTTGTCGGCCGATGTGCGGGCCGAGTGGGAATGGGCCGTACCGGTGGCTTGCGTGCAGATGGCCTCCGATGCCGAACTCTTCGCATCCGTCTTCTATCTGAATTTCAAGCGGGACATCATCGATCCGCAGCGGTACCATACCTATTTCCCCTCGGTGAACGACCCCGTGATCCGCCATGGGCGCACCGTGTACTATTTCCACCCGGTGAGCGACCCCGTACCATCCGGCGACCAATTCGACGTGCGCATTGTGTGGGTGGTGCCCGAAGCCGCCTACGCCGACTACCTGCGTGCCGAGCCCGACTTCCTTTTTCCCTCTACGCCCACCACCGTGCAGGGCGGCGTAGGTTTGGTGATCGGCGCCCGCCGCGACACCCAATTCGTATCCATACCCATTCCCTGATCGCGTAATGACTCCCCGAGAGATGGGCTACCGGATGCCGGCCGAATGGCATCCCCATACCGGAACCATGCTGAGTTGGCCGGTGAATCCCGATACCTGGCCCGGTGAGCGCCTGCCACGGGTGGAACGCGTGTTCGCGCAGTTGGTGAAAGCCCTGCACGGCCGCGAAACCATCCACATGCTCGTGAACGACGCGGCCACCCGGGCGCGGGCCCTGCGGGCGTTGGCCGCAGTAGGGCTCGACGAATCGGCCTGCGTATGGCACCAACGGACCACCAACGACGTGTGGGCCCGCGATTTCGGCCCCATTTTCCTGCTTCGGCAAGACGACAGCTCCCTGCGCCACGCCAGTTCCACCTACGGCCCGCATATCCAGCCCAATGCGCCGTCGGCGCTCATGGCCGACAAATGGCCCAAGGTGGCCCTCACCGATTGGGGCTACAACGCCTGGGGTGGCAAATATCCGCCCTTCGATTCGGACAACGCCGTGCCGGCCTGGTACGCGGGCCTGCATGGCATCCGCCGGTTCGAACCGGGCATGATCCTGGAGGGCGGATCCATCGAAACCAACGGCGAAGGCGTGCTGCTCACCACCGAATCGGTACTGCTCACGCCCACCCGCAACCCGGATCTGGGCAAGGCGGAGATCGAGACCCGCCTGAAGGATTACCTCGGCATGGACCGGGTGATCTGGCTGAAGGACGGCCTGGCCGGCGACGATACCGACGGGCACATCGACGACCTCTCCCGTTTCCTCAACCCGACCACCATCCTCACCATGGTGACGGACGACCCCGCCGATGTGAACTACCGGGCCCTTCAGGAAAACAAGGAGATCCTGGAGAGTACCGGGTTCGACATCGTGACCCTGCCCATGCCCACCACCCGCATCGAAGGCACCACCGTGGACGGCAGCGAGCATGTGCCGGCCAGTTATGCCAACTTCTATATCGCCAATGGCGCCGTGCTGCTGCCGGTGTACGACGAACGGTACGATGCGCAAGCGATCGAGCTGTTCCGGCAGTACTTTGCCGACCGCGAGATCATTCCGATCCCCTGCCAGGATCTCGTGTTCGGGCAGGGTTCCATCCATTGCGTCACCCAACAACTATATGCGTAAAGTATTGATCGTATTGGGCATGCTGAGTTTCGTGGCCCTACCGGCCCGCGCCCAGAATGCCGCCGCCAACGGCCTGTTCCTGGTCCCTACGGCCTATACCCAACCGCAGGGAACCCACAGCATCAGTTCCTATGAACTGGTGCTGCTGCAGTATTCCTACTCCATCACCAACACCACCCACATATCCGCGCTGTCCTACTTTCCGGTAACCGTGGATCTGATCACCGAGAGTTTCACCATCGGGGTGAAACAGCAACTGTTCCGCAAAGGCCATGTGGCCGTTGCCGTTACGGGAACCTATCAGGTGGCCAACGAGCTGTACGGGGTCACCGCCATCACCTCCCTGGGCAACGAAGACCGCTCCTTCCATGTCGGAATCGGGCTGGGTGGCGACCTGATCGACGACAGCGCCGGCAGCCTGATCGCCTTGGGCGGGCGCTACCGCAGCTCTCCCAAGCTCAGCTGGATGGGCGAATTCGTAACCACCACCCGCGCCATCGGCGAAGACGAGTTCCGCGGGTTGCTCACCCTCGGCGCCCGATACCACGTGAACGAGTCGTTCGTGGTGGATCTGGGCGGTATGCGCCCCATAACCACCCTGGATATGGGCGACTTCATCGCCATCCCCGTGCTCAAGGTCACCTTGGAGTTCTGAATGTTGTAAATTCGGG
>JANJTJ010000026.1 GCA_024711145.1 Balneolales bacterium | reverse complement strand
CCCGTAATCACCCCCCAAGCTGGGTAGGTTTGCCTCAGATCAACACGATCGGAGGCCCACATGAAACCCAGTACCCGCATCCTTCTCCTGCTCGCAGCGCTCTTCTTCAGCGCGGTTCCTGCGGTGGTGGGTCAGGGCACGGCCAGTGCCACCATGCAGGTGACGGCCCAGGTGGTTTCTTCCGCCGACCTGAGCGTGGCATTCGAAGCCGACCACCTGCTGTTCGAAGCCGGTGGCACCTCGGCCGTGGTCATCGGGTTACGCCCGGTGGAAGGGGGAGCCGAGCTGCTGGCCCATCTGGGCACCCGCAGCCGCCAGGCCGACCTCACCCGCGCGTTGGCACCCGGCCAACGGGTGATGGTGGCCACGGTAGACTACCACTGACGCCGGCGCTTGTTCAGATAGGCCAATAAGGCCGTGGCGTACTCCCCTTCGGTATCGGTAGGCACGTAATCGATCTTGGCGTCCATGCAGGTACGCCGGATGCGGTCCACATAGGATTCCACCGCATCCCGATAGGCCTGTCGGATGGTGGCGGGTGCCACATCCAGGCGTTTCCCCGATTCCAGGTCCTGCAGCATGAGTCGGCCGTCCGGGAGTTCCAGGTCGGCCTCGCTACGCTTCTCCATCAGATGGAAGACGATGCCTTCGTGGTTGCGATACCGCAGGTGTTTGAGCGCCTGCAGGGTGGTTTCGAGTCGGGCGGGATCGTCGAACAGGTCGGTTACCAGCACCACCAGACTGCGCCGGGGCATACGTTCGGCCAACCGGTGCAAGGCTTCGGCCGCATCCGTAGCGGCGGGAGCGGCCCCGCGGCCTTCGGGTGAGTGGGTGTACGGTTCGAGCTGGTCGAACAGCAGTTTCAGGTGGGCATACCGTGAGCGCGCCGGCGTGAACGATCGCAAGGTTTCGTCGAAGGTGGCCAGGCCGCAGGCATCGCGTTGCCGATGCATGAGGTACAGCAGGCTGGCCGACAAGTAGGCCCCGTATTGCAGTTTGGTGAGGGCTCCGAAATGCCGGAAATCCATGGATCCGCTCACATCCAACACCACGTGGCAACGCAGGTTGGTCTCCTCCTCGAAGCGTTTCACATAATACCGACCCGATTTTCCCACCGCTTTCCAATCCACATGGCGCAGGTCGTCGCCGGGGTGGTAGGGGCGGTGATCGGCGAATTCGACGCTGAATCCATAGAACGGACTCTTGTGCATGCCGGCGATGAACCCCTCCACCACTTGGCGGGCCTTGAGCTCCAGGGGCGAGAGCCGGGACTGCAGTTCGGGGGTCAGCACGGGATCACTGCAATTTGTCGTATTCGGAGATATGCCCCGGATCCAGCTCGATCAGCAGCGCATAGGCCTGCAGGCGCACATTCGATTCGGCTTCCAGGAACAGGGCGGTCAGTTCCCTGTACTTGGTATCGAAGAAGAGGTCAACCACATAGGTATCGGTGCTGGCGCGTTTGGCATCGCGGATCTTGCCCAGTGCCTCGATGATTTCGCGGCGGGCGGTCTGGGGATCCCGGGTGAATTGGTCGAGCCCCATCCGATGGTATTGGTAGAATGCCCGGCGGAAAGGTTCGTAGGCCGGGTTGTTGAGGCCGTTGATGAGGTAATACCGGTTGCGGCGGTCGGTGCCCCCCGATTGCCAGCCGATCTGGGGCGAACCCTGGGCCACGTCCACCACCGTCTGGGCCTGGCGGATGTACTCGGTACCTGCCAGTTCCCCGAAGCTGTCCATATCCAGGGCCAGCACCAGGTAGGCATAGAAATCGAGCAGGGAGGCGATGTCGTTGAACTGCTGCGGATCGTGGATGAGGGAGCGCCCACGGGAGAGTTGGAACCGCCAGTTGGTCTCGTTGACCACCAGCAGGGGTGTGAACTGCAGGGTGCCGTAGATGGGTCGTTCGCTCGACAGCACCAGAGTGGCGTCGAAATACCCCCCCGATTCGGCCGTGAGCACGATCTGCAGATTGAGCCGGAGCCGTTCCTCCTGTTCGAACGTGTGGGTGGTCCATTTGTACTCATTCAGATACTGCTCGACCAGAGGCACCAGTTCATCCAGATAATCCAGAGATGTATTGGTGATCTGGGACCGGTTGAGGGTGACCCTCGCTTGGAATTCCTGAGCGGAAAGCGGGCCGGCAAGGATGGCCAGCAGCAACAGGACCGGGACAAAACGGAAGGAAACGAGCATGATGGCAAAATAACGGAGCCACGCACGGATTCCGTACCGAATTCCATGTCAGGTAAGGGCCCGAGCCGCCTCTATGGCATATGGGAATCTGGCTCTTGCAATTGTTCACCTTCGTGCAACCCACCAACCCGGCGGCGGCGAGCTACCACCCCTTCCGGGGTGCGGCTCTGGTGTACGACCGGGCCTTCGGCGTGGCGGAATGGTCCGGTTCGGCCGCCTGGGTAGGTATCGGTATTTCGGCCGTGCCGGTAGAAGCGGGCGTTTCCGTTTGGGGATCCGACCTCTGGCGGGAGCTCGAGTTTCGTGTCCGTACCGGGGCGGAACGGGCTCCGTTCCACGCGGGCCTGGGCATCAACCACCGCATGGCGATGGCGAGGGGATACACCCCGTGGCATCAATCGACCCTGGACGCCGGTCTGGCGGTGGATGCCGGCGACCGGCTCCGCATCGGGTACCTGCAGACGAACCTGCTGGCCGCACCCGGCTTGGAGGCCTGGTCGGCGTTGGAGGCCACCTGGAACCCCCTACCCGATTGGACCTTCGCCACCGGAGCCTGGCATCGCAGGTACGGGCCGCCCGACCTTAGCCTGTCCTCCATATGGGCACCCCGATCCGATCTTGTGGTATCGGTGGGGCGCAGTTGGGATCCCGGTATGTGGCGACTGGGAATTCGCTACAATTTCGGCCGCATGCTCACCGGATTCAGTACCCGAAGCCATCCGGATTTGGGATGGAGCCGGACCCTGGAGGTCGTGTGGGAATGATCATTATGGGATGGCTGATGTTGTGGCTGCCAGCCCAACCGCCCCCACCCGACCCGGACGAGGCCGAACTTTGGGAAGCGCAATTGGAGCATTGGAGGGAGCATCCGGCCGACCTGAACACGGCCACCGCCGATGAACTGGCCCGGCTGCCGGGCTTCGATGCGCGATTGGCCAGCCTGGTGGTGCGGTATCGGGAAATGAACGGCCCGTTCCGGCGGATGGCGGAACTGACCCGGGTGCCGGGCGTGGATGCGGCCCTGGTTGCCCTCATCGAACCCTATGCGCGGGTACGGATGCGGTGGGATCCGCCGGAGTGGGAAGCGCGTCACCGGCGGCGAGTGGCCCATACCGGTGTGACCGATGCCTGGCGGGTTCGGGTGCGCCACGGAGCCTGGACGGCGCATGCGGGCGACGCCACCCGCTTCGCCGAGTACGCGGGCGCCCGCCTGCGGGTGGTGGCGGGCGATGTGCGCGCGGCCAGGGGGTTGGGCCTGGTGCGGAACGCCGGCCTGCGCGCCGCATCGTCCGCCACCGAGAGCGACCGGCACGGCACACGCCTGGGAGGGGCGACCTCGGCCGCAGGCGGAGGTCGCCCCGGCGTGGCCGTGCGGGTAGGCGGCGACGGCTGGGCCGTGGCCGCCTACCCCGGCGGCGGGCGCGTAGAGGGCGCCGCGCGGAACGTCCGCCTGGGCTACAGCGTCTCCGGCGGCGCCCAGGCACTGGATGCCGGCTGGCTGGGCGACCGCCTCCGCCTCGATACCGAGGCGGCCCTCGATGCCCACGGCCGCCGGGCATGGCTTTCGGAAGGGGCTTGGCGGCCGGCGGGGAGACTGCGGCTGTTCGCGCGCCACGCCCGTTTCGGGCGCGGGTTCGATGCGCCCGACGGCTTGTACACCGTCCGTTTCGGCCGCGACCCGGTGGGCGAGGTCCGCACGCAGGCATCCGTTTCGGTTCGGGGTTGGCATGCGGCCGTGGAAGAGGCGGTATCGGGCAACGCCTGGGTGCCCGAGGTGCGGCGGGAGCTGCGCCTGGGCCATGCGCGAGGCCCCTGGGGTGCCGAACTGAGGGTGGTGGAGGGTCCGGCCGGGTCGGATAGACGCTTACGGGTGTTCGGGGGCGGAGCGGCACGGGGATGGACCTGGAACGCCACGGCGGAAGTGCATGGAACGGGGACCACGGCCGGGTGGGATGCCGGGTGGAAGGGGCGTGGCGGAAGCCGGGTACGGGTGGCTTCGCGCCGGTTCGACGCCCGCGATTGGGACGACCGCCTCTACGTGTGGGAATCCGAGGGCTTCGGGTCGGGCCGAATCGTGCCCCTGCACGGAGCCGGGCGCCGCTCCTCGCTCACGCTCGAGCAGCGCCTCGGCCCTTGGTTGCGGGCCGCGCTCCGCGCCGCCCGGACAGACTACGACGACCGCTGGGGCGAGTCGGGCCGCTGGGAGTTCACCGTGGTTTTGGCGACCGCATCGCGCTGACGCTCGGCCAGCTTCGCCAGACCGAATCGGAGCAGGGGCGGGCAGAACTTGTCGAGCCAGATGGCTACGATTTCCCATCCGGCGATCCAGGCTTCCGGCTTGCGGGCATCCAAGGCACGGAGCGCTTTTATGGCGAACACATCCGCATCCATCCCCTTTTCCTGGTTCGGATCCATCTTGCCGTATTTCTGTCCCGAAGGTCCCACCGCATTCACCGATACCTGGGTCTTGACGAAACCGGGACAGATCAACGACACCGAAATACCGGTGTGCACCAATTCGCCCCTCAACGCATTGAAATACCCGTGCAGGGCATGTTTGGTGGCCGAATAGGTGGTTCTGATGGGAGTTCCCACCCGACCGACCACGCTCGAGATCACGGCGATATGACCGCTATTCCGTTGCGTCATGCGGGCCGTGATATGACGGGCCGTTTCCACGGCACCGAAATAGTTCACATCGAACATGGCCTTTTCGACCGCCAGGTCGGTATCGACCGCCAGGGACCGCTGGCTGATGCCGGCGTTCAGGATGAGCAGGTCGATGCCATCGAAGGCCTCCCAGGCACGGCGACAGACCTCGGGAGCCGAGGCGTGGTCGGCCACATCGGCCGGCAGGATATGGATGCGGTCGGCGGGTAGGCCGCAGCGTTCGGCCACCCGGTTCAGTTCGGCCTCGCGGCGGGCCGTGAGGATGAGGCGCGTGCCGGGGCGGCGGGCATAGGCGGCGGCCAACGCCTCGCCGATGCCACCCGAAGCCCCCGTGATCCATATGGTCGTATTTTGCATACCACGAAGGTAACCATGATCCTCCTGCTGGAAGACGAGTCCCAATCGGCCGATGCCATGGCCGCGTTCCTGGAACACCACGGCTTCGGCGTGGCGGTGGCCCGAGACGGGCACGAAGCCCTGCGCCTGCTGGATATCCATGCCGAACGCCTCCGCCTGGCCGTACTCGACATCATGGTTCCAGGGCCGGACGGCTACGAGGTCTGCCGCCATATCCGCAACCATCCCGCCCTGTCCGGTTTGCCGGTGATCTTCCTCACGGCCAAAGTGCGGGAACAGGACGAGATCGACGGTCTCCGCCTGGGTGCCGACGATTACATAGCGAAGCCGGCGAGTCCGGCCCTGGTGCTGGCCCACATCCATACCGTATTGCGGCGGCGCAGCGCACCCGAGCCCAAACGCGGGCTCCAGGTAGACCGCAAGGCCCTTTCGGCCACTTTGGACGGGGTCCCGCTCGACCTCACCGCCATGGAGTACCGCATACTGGCCCTGTTGGCGGGTCAACCGAACCGGGTCTTTTCCCGACAGGAGATCCTGGACCAGATAGCGGACGGTGAGCGGGCCGTATTCGACCGCACGGTAGATGCGCATATCAAGAACCTGAGGGGCAAACTGGGAACGCATGGCAGGCGCATCCGCACGGTTCGGGGCATCGGGTACGGCCTGAAATCGGAATCACCGTGAAGATCCGCGCCAAACTGGGCCTCACCTTCATCCTATTGCAGATCTTCGGGGTGACGGCGGTGAGCAGCTATGCCATCCTGTTCATCCGGAATTACCTCATCCGGGCGGGCACCGAAAACATGCGTGCCGAGGCGGTGTGGATGGCCGAAAGCGTGCGGGAGCTGCCCGACGACGCGGCCTTCCGGGAGCATGTGGCCCGTCTGGCCCGGGCATCGGGGTACGATGTGGAACTGTTCGATGCCGACAGCACCTTGTTTTTCGTGTATGCGCAGGCCGAGCCCACCGACCCGGACGAACCGCAGGTGGCGGCCTGGGCCGATGTGCCCGGCAGCCGGAACACGGTCACCCGCGTGCGGCTGAGTCAGCCCCGGGAGCGGTTGCTCGAACCGGTGAAGACCATCCGGTGGATCGTGTATTCGGGCATGTTCATCAGCATAGGGGTCATACTGGTCGTCAGTTACGGGTTCGGGCGCTACCTGGGCGATCCGATCCTCACGCTCAACCAGGCGGCGTTGCGCATCGCGAGCGGCGATGTGAAGCACCGGGTGCACTTGCAACGCAGCGACGAATTCGGCGAACTGGCCCGATCGCTCAATTCCATGGCCGCCCGGCTGCGGGCCGATGTGGAGGAGTTGGAAGCCGCCTCGGATCGGCAGTCGCGGTTTTTCGCCGACATCACCCATGAAATCCGCTCTCCCCTGCATGCCATCATCGGGTCGTTGGAGATGGTGGCCCTGGAAGATCTGGACCCCGAGAAAAAACGGGTCTACTTGTTGCGGGCCAAACAGCAGGCCGAACGGTTGGGCATGCTGTTCAACGACCTGCTGTTGTTGCAACGATCGGATGCCGACCCCGCCTTCATCCATCCGACCGAAGTGGTCCTGGCATCGGTATTGGAACGGGTGGCGATCCGATTCGGCGACGAGGTACGCCTGCGCGACCTCACCCTGCGCATACCGGAAACCGAAGCCCGCGTGTGGGGAGATGCCGGCAAATTGGAGCAGGTGTTCGACAATCTGGTATCCAACGCCCTCAAGTTCACCCCCACCGGCGGGGTGGAAATCCGTGTGAGGGAAACCCCCGACCGGGTCCGCATCGAAGTGGCCGATACCGGGCCCGGAATCCCCGACGAACACAAACCGCTGCTGTTCGACCGGTTCTACCGCACCGACAAAGCCCGATCCAGGGATATGGGTGGTACGGGTTTGGGATTGGCCGTGGTGAAGCGCATCTTACAGGCGCATGGTGCCGACATCGAGGTCGGGGACAATCCCGGCGGGGGCACCGTGTTCGGGTTCACCCTGGAACGTCGCACATGACTTTCGCCTCTTTCCATGAATTCTGCATGGGTCTGCCCGGCACCGAGGAGACCGTCCCCTTCGACCGAACCACCTTGGTTTTCAAAGTGGGTGGCAAAATGTATGCCCTGGCCGATGTGGAAACCTTCGATTCCATCAATCTGAAATGGCCACCCGAAGCGAACCTCGAACGACGGGAGGAATATCCGGGCACCGTGAACCCCGGTTACCATATGAGCAAGGTGCATTGGAGTACGGTGAAACTGGATGGCCGCATTCCGGACCGGGTACTGACGGCCTGGATCCGGGAATCCTATGAACTGGTGAAGGCGGGATTACCCAAAACCAAACGACCCTGAATCATGCGGATACCTCTTATCGGGCTGTTGACCTTGATCGCAACCGGATGCGGCACCAGCACCATCACCTTGCGGACCAACCAACCGCTGACCTCCCTGGAGTCGGGCGAGCGGGCTCCGGCGGGCACATGGACGGCCATGGTGGCCTATGCGGAAGTGACCGACGGTAGCGCATCCACCACGACGGAGCAATTGGAGCCGGTTACCGGAATTCCCCAGGAGACCCTGATCCGCGACGTGCATCCCCGGTCATTCCAGGTGATGCTGACCCACATGGAGAACGATCACCAACGGGTGGGAGTGGGTTTGCGGTACCACCATCGGGATGGTGTGGAGGGAGCCGAACGGTTGACCTTCGTGCTGACCAACACGCGCTGGTGGAGGCGTTTGAGTGGCGAAACGTACGATGTGGCCACCCACAACCAATTCGGGGTGCATTTGCAGAGCGATGCCGCGGGCGACAACCGGAGAATATCCTACGAGATTCTGTCCGTGCCCATGGTCCGGGTTGATTTGCATCCCATGCTGGATTGGCATGCCGGGGTTCCCATCCATGGGTCGATGTACATGAAGCGGTTCTGGTTCAGGACCGGCTTCCGCACCGGAATCGGCCTCAAGCCCACGGACCGTCTGCGGGTCATCGGCACGTTCACCCGGTTCACCACCACGACACCCGGCATCCCCTTGTTGTTGGACGACACGACCGCCAGATACCGGCGCAACCACCCCGCATATGGGGTATTCGATGTGGGAATGGCCTGGAACTTTTAGGGATCGATCAGGAGCAGCACGTTGGCCACGGCGCGTTCACCGGTAAGGTCCGACGGGCTGTTCACGATGTGGCCGTCCACGACCATGGTAGTGGAGCCGCCGCCATCCAGGTTGATGGCATCCCAAGCGCCGAGCGACAACAGGAATTCGGCCATGTCGGCGAACGTCATGCCGATGCTGTCTTCCTGACGGCCATCCACAGTGCATAACCAGATTCTGGACTGATCGCGGTTGACCGCAACGAACGTGCGGGGGTGGCGGGCGTTCATGAAATTGGCACCGATACCCTCCCGACGGCGGTTGAGGTCGGTTACGGGTTCGCCGCGCTCGAGGATCATGCCTCCGCCGCCCAGGGCTTGGCGGGCGCCATGCAGGGAGGGGTCTCGGAAGCGGGATACCCACACGAGGGTGTCTCCCGGATGCAACGCGGCCAAGCGGGCTTGGTCGGGATGGTCGGGGCCTACAGACAACATGGCCGAACCGACCGATGCCGGTCCGTATCCCGATTCCTTGCGGACCGTGACGGCACGGCCGCCGCCTATGGTTCTGAGGTGCCAAACGAAGCCGGTACTGTCCGACCGGGCCCGGTCTTTGGCGTGTGCCGTATACCAGACGGCGTGTTGGGCATCGCGGCGGCGGTTCACTCCATGCAGGCGCACATCCCGGCCGCCGGGTAGGGTTACATACCCTTCGTAGTCCACCGGACCCATGTAGATGCCCCCATCGGCACGGACCACCAGGTGGGAACGGTCGGACGGCAGGGCGTGGATCGTTTCTCCGTTGGTGATCTGGTGGCCGATGGGCCAGGTGGTCTGGAAGCTGAAGAAATCGGCATTCAGAGCGGCCAGCACGCGGCCCGGTTCGGCGGAAGCATCGCGGGCTTGCTGGGTGGTGCGGGCCAGGCCTCCGCTTCGCCAGGCAACCAACCGGGCATCGGCACGGCGGGTATCGATTTCGACCACATCCACCGAAAGTGGGCCGTCGAGCTGGTAATTGCGATACCGCACCCCATCAGCCAAAGCCTGGTCGGGCCCGGGCTGGTAAGCGGCGGGCTGGGCTCCAATCGCCAACAAGACGAAGAGGGGAGCCAGGCGGGTGACGAAAGCAGTGGAACGACGCATGGGGTATCCGGTAGATACGGACCCCCGAGGTAAGGGGCAACTGCTTTCGTTACGGAAAACGTGGCAAGAGCGGATTAGCTAAGCCCTGAACTGGTGGCTTTTCCACGTGTCGAACACGTGCGCCACTTTCATGCGCTGGTACTTGCCGGTCGAGGTGACCGGCAGCTCATCGGCGAAGACCACCACTTTCGGACATTTCGCCCAGGGCAGGTGTTCCCGGCAGAACGCCAGAACCGCATCGGCATCGGGCGTGGTGCCGGGCAACGGTTTCACATAGGCGCCGACCTCTTCCCCATACCAATCGTTGGCGAACCCGACCGCAATACCGGCCTGCACCCCCGGCGCCCGATTGATGACCTCGTCTATCTCCAGCGGTGCCAGATTCACCCCACCCCGGATGATGAGTTCCTTGATGCGGCCCGTGATGAAATAGTAGCGGCGGCCATCCGATCCGGTGAGGGCGAACCCTTCGTCGCCGCTGCGGAACCAGCCGTAGGTGAACGCCTTCCGGTTGGCGTCCTCGTTGGCGGCATACCCCATCATCACATTGTGCCCGCGGATCACGATTTCCCCACGTTCGCCGTCGGGCAGCGGCCGGCCATCGGCATCGTGGATGGCCATTTCGTTGGGTGGTATGGCCACGCCGATGCTGGGCCATCCGTGGTCGCGCATCCAGGCGGCATGCTCGCCATCGGACAAACCGACCGGCAGGAAGCAGGAATAGCAGGTGGTTTCGGACAGGCCGTACCCATGCACCACCCGTAGCCCGAACCGCTCTTCGAACGCCTGCGCCAGGTGCACCGTGAGCGGACCCGCCCCGCAGATGAGATGCCTCAAGGTTCCGGTATCGGGGGCGGTGCCCTGGCCGTGGGCATGCAGCAGGAATTGCAACAGGGTGGGTACCACACTCACGATGTGTACCCCATCCTCGCGCATGTGAGCGAAAAACCCCGATGCATGGAATTTGTGGTGCAGCACCACGGAAGCTCCCGCCCGGAACGGAGTGATGAGCGTGACCACCGTGCCATTCACATGGTGGATGGGCAACACGCAGGCCATGCGGGTTCCGGGACCTATGCCGTGCCAATCGGCGATGGCGCGGGCGTCTTCCAGCAGGTTGCCCTGGTCGAGCCGCACGCCCTTGGGATGCCCCGTCGTACCGGAGGTGTACACCACGAGGGCCTCGGTGCCGAGATCGGGCGGTGGCCCCGTCACTTCGGCATCCGATTCGGGGAGATGGGTATGAAGCGGGATGTGGGGCGCCAGGGCGCGGATGCGCGCTTCATGGGCCGGCAGCGCGAAGACGCGTTTGACCCCCTGGGCCAGGATGTAGCGCAGGCGGTCGTCGTCCTCGCCGAGGTTGAGCGGAACCACGACCACACCGAGGTACCAGGCCGCGAAATAATGGATCGCGGTGTGGTCGTGGTTCGGCGCGGCCGAGGCCATGCGGTCGCCGGGCTTGAGGCCGAAGGCCTGAAGCCCGGCGGCGCACCGGCGTACCGCCGCGGCGAATGCGGCGAAGGTGTGGTCGCGCACCGGGCCGCTTTCGCCGCGGTACCGCAGGTACAGGCGCCCGTCGGTGGCGCGGGCATCCACCCAATGCCTCATGGAGGCTTCGGGCAACGGTTCGTGGGGCGCCGAGGTACGGCGGGCGTGGTGGATCAACGCGTCCAGACTCATGCCCGGAAAGTACTCACTTCGCGGTTTTCGCCGCACGGGCGAACACGCCCAACGGCAAGGGAACACCCGTTTTCGCCATCAGCATCAGCTCTCCGGTCTCCACGACCGATCCTTCCGGCAGGTGCCGCCTGAGCAGGTTGCCGGCCACCACGGCCGAGAATCCGAGCGAATAGGTGTTCATCACGATGAAATGCTCGGTCGGGTCCAACAGCTGGGCCACATCGGCCACCAGGTCGTCCACCATGTCCTCCAATTTCCATTTCTCGCCGTCGGGGCCATGCCCGTAGGCCGGCGGATCCAGAATGATGCCGTGGTAGGTATTTCCTCGGCGGATCTCCTTCTTGACGAACTTCACGGCATCGTCCACCATCCATCGGATGTCTTCCAACCCGCTGAGCTGGCGGTTCTCGTTGGCCCAAGTCACCACCTGTTTCACCGAATCCACGTGGGTTACCGCGGCACCGGCCTGGCGGGCGGCAAGGCTGGCCCCGCCGGTGTAGGCGAACAGATTCAGAAACCGGGGATTGGGAGATTTGATCTGTTTGATGCGATCGGCGATGTATTCCCAGTTGACGGCCTGCTCCGGAAAGATGCCCACATGCTTGAAGGAGGTGAAGGCCAGTCGGAACTTCAGGTCCAAGGCCGGACTCTGGTACCGGATGTTCCAGCGGTCGGGCAGGTTGGCGGGTTTGCGCCAGTCGCCCGACGAAGGCGAACGCCCCACGAACACCACTTGGGCCGCTTTCCAGTCTTTTTCGGGAAGCGTGGGTTTCCACAGGGCCTGGGGTTCGGGCCTCACCAGCACGATGGAACCGAACCGTTCGAGTTTCTTGAAATCGCCCGAATCGAGCAGTTCGTAGTCGGACCAATAGCCGGGGTGGTGCAGGGAAATCACCCGACAAAGGTACGGGAGCTTCCGATTTTTTGAGTACGTTGCCCGGCATGACGCACCTCTTCCTCACCCTGCTGCTGCTGGCCGCACAACCGCCAGCCACCTACGACGCCGACCTGGCCGCCCGCACGGGGGCCGACGAACGCGGCATGCGCCGCTATGTGATGGCGTTCCTGAAAGCGGGGCCCAACCGACCTACACACCCCGATACGGCCCGGGCCCTGCAGGCCGCGCACATGGCCAACATCGTCCGCATGGCCGACGAAGGCAAATTGGTGGTGGCCGGCCCCTTCATCGGCGGCGGGGAATTGCGTGGCATCTACATCTTCGCGGTGGATACGGTGGAAGAGGCCCGCGCCCTCACCGAAACCGATCCCGCCATCCGCTACGGGTCGTTGGTGATGGAACTGGTGCCCTGGTATGCCACCTCGGTGCTCATGGAAGTCCCCCGTTTGAGCAAAACCGTGGTCAAACCCACGGAACCATGATCGGTCTGCTCAGCCTGCTCCTGTTCATGCAACCCGATCTGTCGGCCTGGGTGGCCGCCTTGCCGGCCGGCACCACCGCCTCCGTCGAAATCCGCGACCATACCGGCGCCGTGGTGGCCGCCCACAACGCCGATGCCGCCATGCCCAGCGCCAGCGTCATCAAGATCCCCATACTGGCCGTGTTGGTGAAGGAAGCCGAAGCCGGCCGCATCAGCCTGGACGATACCACCCACCTGCGCGCCGCGGACCTCGTGGGCGGTTCGGGCATCCTCTTCGCCGCCGGCCGCGATACCTCGCTCACCTGGCGGGAACTGGCCCGATTGATGATTACCGTGAGCGACAATTCCGCCACGAACGCCCTGATCCGGGAGCTGGGCATGGACCTGGTGAACGGGTATATGGACACTTGGGAGATGCAGGAAACCCGGCTGCGGCGCCTGATGATGGATTTCGAGGCCGCCCGAGCGGGCCGCGAGAACACGGCCAGCGCCGCAGACCTCAACCGCCTGCTGTGGCATATCCGCGAAGGCCGCATCGGCTCCCGCGAATCGACCACCTGGATGCTGGACGTCCTCGAGGCCTGCGAAGACCGTACCACGATTCCGGCCGGCCTCCCCGGCGGCACGCGCTTCGCGCACAAGACCGGCACCCTGGACTATGTGCGCGGCGACAGCGGCATCCTCTTTCTGGACGGGCGCGTGCTCTACATCACCGCCTTCGTGCGCGATGCGCCCGACATCGCCACGGCCGAGCGCCTCTTGGCCGACCTCGGCACGCTTCTCCGTTAGCCGCCAGCCGCCAGCTGCTCCAACGCTTCCCAAGCCAACAGCACGCATTTCCGGCGGGTGGGATACGCGCGGATGTCGGCCAGGGCGGCCCAATCGGCCGTAGGCAACGGCTCCGGAAGCCCCTCCCCGGCCTCGGTGAGTGCCCGTACACGGGCCACCCAATCCGGCACGGCCGCCACTTCAGCGCCCGTCAGGGTGGCGCATAGGATGGACGCCGAAGCCCGATGCATCACGCATCCTTTCAGTTCATACCCGATGGCTTCGATCCGGCCGTCGCGAACCACCCAACCCAGGGTGATGGTATCCCCGCAACTGCGGTTCAGGACCTCGACCGTGCGATCGGCGCCGGCCGGAATACCCAGGCCCCGAGGCTCACGATAATGGTGGAGCAGGATCTCCGGATACACGCGGTGCCTCCGGCATCAGTTTTTTGGAGAATACCAACAAGACCACCACCGAACAGGTGATGGCCATGTCGGCCACATTGAAAATGTAGGGGAATACGGGCCAGTCGCCCACCCGGGCCGTGATGTGGATGAAATCGGTGACATGCCCTTCGAGCACCCCGCCGTACCCGTACCACCAGGCCAGTACCAACCGGTCTATGATGTTGCCCAGGGCCCCGCCGAACACCAGCCCCATCAGCAGGGCATACCCACGCGGCGCCTGTTTCAGATGGCGCCATACATAGGCGAATATGGCTATGGTGGCGGCGATGGAGAGCAGGCTCACCACCCGGGTTTCGAACCAGTCGATGCCCATGGCCAACCCCGGATTGTCGGTATAATGGAACGACAACCAGCCGGGTATGAGCTCCACGAACTGCCAATCGGGCCGCGTGCGGATCCAATACTTGGTGAGCTGGTCGAGTACGACCACGGCTTCGGCCGCGGTCGCCATCACCAACCAGTTCGGCATGCGGGCACCCATCAACGCCGCTTCAGCTTGGCTTCGATGCTGATTTGGGTGTGGGGTACCGCCTCCAACCGACCCTTGGAAATCATCTTGCCGGTCACTTTGCACACCCCGTAGGTCTTGTTGTCGACCCGCACGATGGCATCGTCCAGATATTTCAGGAATTTTTTGGTGCGGTTCAGCAGCATGTAGGTCTTTTCACGCTCCTGGGCGTCGGATCCGGCATCGGCCATATGGAACGAATAGGCCGATTCGTCCGAGGCGTTCTCGGTGCTGTCTTTGAGCGATTGCTGCAGCAATTGCAAATCCCGTTCGGCTTCTTCCCGTTTCTTCAGGATGATGCCGCGGAAATACTCCAGATCCTCGTCGTTGTACGGGGAAATGCGGGCCGGTGCGTCTTTCTTGTCTTCCATGGGAGGCTCAATCGGGGTTTCGGGTAAGATACAAGGACAACGTGAACGATTCGATCTCCCAATCCTTGCGGATGTCGGAGGCCGCCGGTTCGCCCGGTTCCAGGGTCACGGCCAAGGTTTCCTGGCGGATGTGGTCGGCCGAAGCGGCCAATGCATCCCACAATTCGGTAGGAGCCACCACATGGATGGAGATGCGGTCGGTAACGGCGAAATCGGCTTCCTTGCGCATGTTCTGGATGCGGTTCACACATTCGCGCACCCACCCTTCGCGGCGGAGCTCCGGCGTGAGGGTGGTGTCGAGCGCCACCGTAAGGCCGTCTTCGGTTTCGACGGTCCATCCTTCCAGACCCGTTCGCTGGATGACCACATCCTCCTGCACGATGGGGAACGTGGTACCGTCTTCGAGCGTGAGGATGAGCGTGCCGTTCTGGTCGAACGCATGCACGGCGGCCGAGTCGAGCGCGGCGATGCGCGCCGAGATCTCTTTCATGGCTTTGCCGGCCTTCTTGCCCAATACCGGGAAATTGGCCTTGGCCGATTTGTGCACGATGCCGGAGTCGTCGCGGACGAACTCGATGGCTTTCACGTTCACTTCATCCAATATGATGTCTTTCACCGCTTCCACGGCCTTTCGGTCGGCGGCGGCGGCCATGGGCAGAATGATGCGGGCCAAGGGCTGGCGCACGCCCAAACCCACCTGGTTGCGGATGCGCAACACCAGGGCCACGATGGACCGCGCCATTTCCATGCGCCGCTCCAGGGCGGTATCTATGCTGGTTTCCTCCACGCCGGGGAAATCGGCCAGGTGCACGCTGTCGGGACCACCGCCGCATACCTCCTGCAGGCGGCCGTACACCCATTCGCTGAGGAAGGGCGCCACCGGGCTCATCAGCTTGCTCAACGTGAGCAGGCATTCGTACAACGTCTGGTAGGCGCTGCTTTTGTCTACCGAGGTGCCTTCCTTCCAGAACCGGCGCCGGTTGCGGCGCACATACCAGTTGCTCAGCTCCTCGGTGAACGCCTCCATCTCCCGGCAGGCCTTGGTCACGTCGTAATCATCGAAACAGGCATCCACCCGTTTCACGGTGGTGTTCAGCCGCGACAGGATCCAGCGGTCCATTTCCGTGCGCTGGCGTACCGGCACCATGGATTCCGCATACCGGAATTTGTCGATGTTGGCGTACAGGGCGAAAAACCCGTAGGTGTTCACCACGGTGTTGAAGAAGCCCCGCTGGGTTTCCTTGAGGGCGTCCTCATTGAATTTCAGGTTCTCCCAAGGCGCCGAGTTGGACATCATGTACCAACGGGCGGCATCGGCTCCGTACTGCTGGAGGATGTGGAACGGATCCACGGTATTGCCCTTCGACTTGGACATCTTCTCGCCTTTGGCGTCGAGCACCAGGCCGTTGGATACCACGTTCCGGTAGGCCACGTCGTCGAACAGCATCACACCCAGGGCATGCAGGGTGTAGAACCAACCCCGGGTCTGGTCCACCCCTTCGGCGATGAAATCGGCCGGGAAATTGCCCTTGAAGAGGTCTTTGTTCTCGAATGGATAGTGCCATTGGGCGAAGGGCATGGCGCCCGAATCGAACCAGACATCCAGCAGGTCCGGTATGCGGCGCATGGTGCCGCCATCGGCCGCTTTCCAGGTGATGGCATCGATGAACGGGCGGTGCAGGTCGAGCGCTTTGTTGTCCGGAATCTTGGCCAATGCGCGCAGTTCCGCCACGCTCCCCACAACCACCATATCCTCGGGGTTGGCGTCGTTCACCCAGATGGGAATGGGTGTTCCCCAGAACCGCTGCCGGCTGATGGCCCAATCCACGTTGTTCTCGAGCCAGGTGCCGAAGCGGCCGGTACCGGTGCTGGCCGGCTTCCAATTGATGCGGTTGTTGAGCTCCACCATGCGGTCGCGCACGGCGGTGGTTCTGATGAACCAACTGCTCACCGGGTACGACATGAGCGGTGTGCCTTTGCGCCAGTCGTGCGGATAATTGTGCAGGTAGGTCTGCTGCCGGAAGAGCAGGCCCCGCTCCTTGAGGTCGCGCAGGAGCACTTTGTCGGCATCTTTGAACCACATGCCGGCCACCAGGTCCACGCGCGAATCGAAGGTGCCGTCTCGGGTGACCGGGTTGTACAGGGGTACCCCTTCGCGCTTGCCGGTCTCGAAATCGTCCGCTCCGAATGCCGGTGCCACGTGCACGATGCCGGTACCGTCTTCGAGGGTGACGAAATCGGCGGCAACCACCCTCCAGGCCGCGTCGGCACCGAGTTCGTGGCGGGCCTGGGGGAAGCAGGGCTCGTAGGTCTTGCCCACCAGGTCGGCGCCGGGCACCGTGCGCAATACTTCGTAGGAACCACCCAGAACGGCCTCGGCCAGCCCTTCGGCCAGGATGAGGCAGTGGTCGGCCCCTTCGGCCCGCACCAACACATACCGGATGTCGGGGTTCACGGCAAGCAACAGGTTGGACGGCAGGGTCCAGGGGGTCGTGGTCCACGCCAGGAAGTAGGTGTCGGGCGCTTCGGTGAGCCGGAATTTCACGAATGCCGACGGATCCTGCACTTCCTTGTAGCCCAGGCTCACTTCGTGCGAACTGAGCACCGTGCCCGAACCGGGCGAATACCATTGGATCTTATGCCCCTGGTACAACAACCCTTTGTCGTACAAGGTTTTGAGGGCCCACCAACAACTTTCGATATAGTTGTTGTGGTAGGTCACGTAGGGGTTGTCCAGGTCCACCCAATAGCCCATGCGGGTGGTGAGCCGGTTCCACAAATCGGTGTATTTGAGCACGCTTTCGCGGCATTTCGCGTTGTAGGCTTCCAACCCGTAGGCTTCCACCTCCGGCCGGCCCTTCAGCCCCAACTCCTTCTCCACCTCGATCTCCACCGGCAACCCGTGCGTGTCCCATCCGGCTTTCCGCAATACCTTGAAGCCCTTGAGGGTTTTGTACCGGCAGAAGGTGTCTTTCACGGTACGGGCCATCACATGATGGATGCCCGGTTTGCCGTTGGCCGTGGGCGGGCCCTCGAAAAAGGTGAACGGAATGCCGTCTTCCCGGGTGCTCACGCTCCGGGCGAACACATTCCGTGCTTCCCACTCCTGCAGGATACCCAGCTCGAGTTTGGGAAAATCGAGTTGTTTGACTTCCTTGAACCGATTCGGATTAGGCATGATGGAACATCCCGGGATTCACGATAAAGACTCGAAAGATACGGCCTTCGGCGTGCTGTTCGTCTGTTTGGGCAACATCTGCCGCAGCCCCACGGCCGAAGGCATCTTCCTCAGGCAGGTGCGCGAAGCGGGCCTGGAGGCCCGTTTCCACATCGATTCGGCCGGCACCGGCGCCTGGCATACCGGCGAACCGGCCGACCGCCGCAGCCAGGCCGAAGCCGCACGCCGCGGCACCCACCTGCCCAGCCGTGCCCGCCAGGTCCGCCCCCACGATTTCGACCGCTTCGACCTCATTCTGGCCATGGACCGTCGCAACCGCGCCGACCTGCTGGCCATGGCCGGAAACGACCACCACCGCGCCAAGATCCGCCTGTTCCGCGAGTTCGACCCGGAACCCGGCGACGGCGAAGTGCCCGACCCCTACTACGGCGGACCCGACGGCTTTTCGGACGTGTACCACATGTGCGAGCGCACCGCGGCGGCCCTCCTCGCCCGATTGTCCGTACCTTCCGGACTATGACATTCCGACCGATTCTCCGCCATTTCCCGCTCGCAGCCGTGCTGCTGGCGTCGGCATGCGCCGGACCCAGGGAGTCGGCGTCGGAACGCGCCCCGCTGCCCCCGGTCAGCGATGCGGATCGGGCACAGGCCGAGTCTTTTTTTGTCCGAGGTGTGACCGCCCTGGAATTGGGTGATGTGGAGCAGGCTCTGGACCTGCTCACCTTGGCCCAACTCAGACACCCCGGCGCCGCGGGCATTGCCTACACGTTATCCGAGGCCTATCTGGCCAACGGGGATCCGGCCAATGCCGGCCTGTATGCCGACGAAGCCCTGGCCCTGGATCCCCGCAACCGGGAATACCGCCTGCGGGCTGTGGACGTGCGCATCCGTTCCAACCGGTTGTCCGAAGCCCTCAACCTGCTCCACGAAGGGTTGCGTATGCACACCGACGACCGCGAATTCCTGTACCTGATCGCCGGCCTGCAAACCGAATCGGGCGACCCGGCCCGCTCCAACCGCACCTACGACCGCATTCTCCGCCTGGACGGGCCCGACGGGGGCGTGTACTACCGCAAGTTCCGCAATTTCATGGCCTTGGACCGCCCCGACAGCGCCATCGCCCAGTTGGAAGCCGTGCGCCGGCTCGACCCCTCCGATACCGGCGTGCATCAGACCCTGGCCCAGCTCTACCTGCGCGAAGACCAACCCGAGCGGGCCCTGGAACTCTATCGCGACCTCTACGCCCGGTACCCGGGGTCGCCGGAAATCCGGGTCGGCATGGCCGACCTCCACCTCAAGCTCGGCCGTTGGGCCGATGGCGAACGTATCCTGGTGGAGCTGATGGCCGACGAATCGGTGCCTTCCGCTTCGAAAACCGAAGTGGCCCAATACCTGCTCGGCTTGTACGGGCGCGACAAATCCAACGAGAATCTGCGGGGGGTCACGTCCCGGGTCATTGAGGAATACAGCCTCAAACAGGCCACCAATGCCGATGCCCAGGCCCTCGCCGCCGATTTCTTCTACCTGATCGAGGATTTCCCCCGCACCATCTCCAAGCTGGAAGCCACCATCCGACTTGCGCCGGAAAACGGCAACGCCTGGCGCCAACGCATGCAGCTCCTGTATGCGGGCAACCGCTACGACGAGGTCATCGCCTTGGCCGACAGCGCGGAGTACCACGCCCCCGAAGACGCCTTCATCCGCTTTTTCATCGGTGGGTCGTATTTCATCCGTGGAGACTATGCCTCGGCCGTGCGGTGGCTCGAAAAAAGCACCCAGGCCCCGGCACGGCCTGTCTTCAAATCCATCGCCTGGGGCACCATGGCCGACGCCCGCTATGCCATGGACGATTGGCCCGCCGCCCGAACGGCATACGAACGGTCATTGGAACTGAACCCGGACAACGACACCGCCCTCAACAATTACGCCTACTATCTGGCCTTGCGCGGCGAACGGCTCGAAGAGGCCAAGCGCATGTCGGAGCGCAGCCTTCGCCTGGACGGCGACAACGCCAGCTACCTGGATACCTTCGGTTGGATCCATTACCTGATGGGGGATTATTCCACCGCCCTCACCTACATCGAACGGGCGGTGGCCCAGGGCGAAGCCAGCGCCGAAGTGCTCGAACACAAAGGCGACGTGCTGTGGAAGCTGAACCGGAAGGAGGAAGCCGTGGCCTGGTGGCGCAAGGCCTTGGAGCTCGACCCCTCCCGCACGCACCTGCGGGCCAAAATATCACCGGGTACTCCGTGATGCGGATCGTTACCGGTATGATGCTGGCCCTGCTCCTAGCTGCCTGCACACCGAAATCCATCGTGCTGGACGACACCTTCACCGCTTCCGATGCCGATGCGCAAGCCGTCTTCGCCGATGTGGTGCGTACCACCGACACCCGCGTGATCACCGGTACCGCCCGCGCCAGTTGGTCGGGCCCGCAAGGCAACGACCGCGGCGTGGTGGTCTTTTCGGCCGACCGCACCCGCACCTACCTGTCGCTTCGCAACAACCTGGGTATCGAAGGCTACCGCATCGGCCTGGCCGCCGATTCCGTCACCATCTACGACCGCATAAACCGCACGGCGGTACGCCTGGCCGCCGCAGAAGCCGACGAACGCAGCGGCGGTGTACTGCCCACTTTCCCCCTCTTCCGGGTCCTGGTGCCCGATTGGTCCACCACCCGAATCCGCCGCCTGTACGAGAGCCCCGATGCCTGGTACTTCCTGTTCCAGGACGGACGCACGGCGGTCTTCGCCAAAAACGACGGGCGCATCCTGCGGTTGGAATTCCCCGAGCGCGACGCCACCGTGTGGGCCACCTACCTGTTCGACGACCACACCACAACCCGGGGCATGCGCCATCCCAACAAGGTCCAGGTTTTGAGCCGCGATCGGAAATCCAATATTTTCCTGCACCTGCAGTCGGTCCAGATCGACCCGGCCGACGCCCAATTCGACCTGCGCATCCCATCGGGAATCCGGATCGACCGCCCATGAACCGTTACCTCCTACTGCTGCTGATCGTGCTGAGCGCCGCCGGCCAGGTGATGGCCCAGGATTTCGAGCGGTTGCGGCAGGAAGCCGTGCAGCGCCAGGCCAACACCCGCGGCGAGATCCAACGCCTGCTCGAGCAGATCCAGCGCTACGAACAGACCATAGAACGAACCGGCACCGAATACGAACGCCTGTACCGCACCTATGAGGACCTGCGGCGCGAGATCGCACTGAGGGACGAGGTGCTGCGCAAGTTGGACCAGGAACAGCGCGAGATCCAACGCAACCTGACCCTCACCGAGGCGGAAGTGACTGCCCGCCAGCGCGAATTGAACGACCTGGTAGCCACCTACAAGAAGCAGGTGCGCCATCTGTACATGCATGGCCGCGTACCCGAGTTGGCCCTCATCATGAGTGCCAGCTCCATCAACCAGATGCTCACGCGGGCCTACTACCTGCGGCGGTTCCAGCAGGACCGTACCCGCCAGGCCGACCGCATCGGCGAGGTGCGGGCCCAATTGGAAGCACGCCGGGCCGAGCTGATCGCCGACCGCCAGGACAACCAACGCAGCCTGGACCAAAGCCGCACCGAACGCGGCCGCATGGATGCCCGGCGCAGAGACCAGCAAACCACCATCAACCGCCTGCAGCGCGACCGGCGGCGGGCCCAGCAGCAGCTCGACGACACCCGCAAGCAGATCGAGAACCTGAACCGGACCCTCGCGGCCGCCATCGCCGAAGAGGAACGCCTGCGCGAGGCGGAAGCCGAGCGCATCCGCGAACTCGAAGCCGAGCGCCAACGCCGCCTCGCCGAAGCCCAACGCATTACCGACGCCACCCGCCGCGAAGCCGAAGTGGCCCGTTATTCCACCCCCATCACCGCCGCACCGGGCACGCCCAGCGCCGAATCCATGAGCACGCTCGAGGCGGCCTTCGAGGCCCAGCGCGGGCGCATCCGTTGGCCCGTGGACGACGGCGCCATCTCCGTCGGCTTCGGCACCGTGGTGGACCCCGTGTATCGCACCCGCGTGAACAACCCCGGCATCGAAGTGGCCACCGGCTCGCGCGCTCCGGTATATGCCGTACACGACGGCTACATCGGGTCGCTGGGCGTTTCCAACATCTTCGGGTACGACAACCTCATCATCCTCAACCATGGCGCCTACAAGACGGTCTATGGCAACCTGAGCGAGGTCGTGGTGGCCAACAACACCTATGTGCGCCAAGGGCAACTCCTGGGGTATGCCGGCACGGCCCGATCCGCCAAAGGCGAATCCGTCTTCTTCATGGTGAAGAAAGGCCAGGAAACGCTCGACCCCACCCAATGGATCCAACCCCGGCGTCCGCGAACGCCTTGAAAACCGCCATGCCCGCCCGCCTGTTCGCCTACACCACCGCCTCCTTCATGGTAGGTGCCGTGTTCTATACCGTATCCAGCCTGTTCATCCACCTCACCGCCATACCCGGTTGGGCCGGCATGGCCGCTTTGGGCGGCTTCGGCACGGCCTACGCCTCCCTGGGGTACGGTATCGGAAAGCGCTACATGCGCCGCAAACTGCCCCCGTTCGCCGCGCCCTACGGGTTCGCCCTCCTGCTCGTGAGCAGCGGCATCGGGCTCACCTGGATGAAGGGCGAAATGCCCGACACCATCTCCCTGGCCCTGTTCGCCGCCTGCTGCACCTTGGGTGCATTGGTGGGTTCGCACTTGGGCATCAAGGCCGGGCGGAGCGCATAAGGCGGGGCGTTATCTTCCGCCCATGCGACTCCTCCTCCTGCTTCCCCTCCTGCTCTTCGGCTGTGGCTCCAAGCCCCCGGCAACACCCACCCTCGACGAAAAGATCGGCCAGATGCTCATGGTCGGGTTCCGGGGCACCACCGTAACCCAAGACAGCAGCATCGTCCGCTACCTGCGCGACTACCACCTCGGCAGCGTCATCTTCTTCGATTTCGACCTGCAGCGCCAGGTGGCCGACCGGAACATCGCCTCACCCGCCCAGGTCAAAGCCCTGGTCGATTCGCTCCAGCGGTATGCCCGTGTACCCCTGCTCGTGGCCATCGACCAGGAAGGTGGCCGGGTGAACCGCCTCAAAACCACTTACGGGTTCCCCGCATCGGTCTCGGCCCAATACCTGGGCGGACTCGACAACCCCGACTCCACGCGTTACTACGCCGCGCGCACGGCGGCCACCCTGAGCGACCTGGGCATCAACGTGAACTTCGCCCCCGTGGTGGACCTGAACGTGAACCCCGACAACCCGGTCATCGGCCGCATCCAGCGCAGCTATGGCGCCGATCCCGCACTCGTGTACCGGCATGCGCGCATCGTGGTCGACGAGCACAAGAAAGCCGGCATCGTAACCACCTTCAAGCACTTCCCCGGCCACGGCAGTGCCTGGAACGACTCGCACCTGGGCATGGCCGACGTGACGCCCTCCTGGACCCGCGCCGAACTCGAACCCTATGCCCTGGCCATCCGGTCGGGTGAGCTCGACGCCATCATGACCGCCCACATCTTCAATGCGAATCTGGACAGCCTGCATCCCGGCACCCTCTCGCGCCACGTGCTCACCGACATCCTCCGCGGCGAGCTCGGTTTCCGGGGCGTCATCTATTCCGACGACATGCAGATGAAAGCCGTGGCCGATTTCTACGGGTTGGAGCAAGCCATCGAACTGGCCGTGAACGCCGGAGTGGACATCCTCACCTTCGGCAACAACACGCCCGACTACGACCCCGACATCGCCGAGCAGGCCTTCCTCACCCTGAAGAAACTGGTAACGGAAGGGCGGATCCCCATGGAGCGCATCGATGCCTCGTACGAGCGGATCATGGCCCTCAAACGCGCCTACGGCCTCATCCCGCAATGACCGCCATCGTCGAGGCCCTCATCTTCGCGAGCCCGGTTCCGGTAACCGCCGAAGACCTCGTGGAGGCCCTGCAGCGGGAAGATCCGGGCCTGGAGATCCGCGCCACCGAGATCGAAGCCATCGTACACGGCCTCAACGCTAAATACGAAGCCGCCGACCTGGCCTTCCGCATACGGCATGCCGGCGGAGGGTACCGGTTCGCCACCCTCGACGAATTCCATCCCTGGCTGGTGCACCTGCAGCATGAGAACGCCGGGCGCAAACTGTCGGCTTCCGCCATCGAAACCCTGGCCATCATCGCTTACAAACAGCCGCTGACCAAACCGGAAGCCGACCACATCCGCGGCGTGGACTGCGGTTACATCCTGCGCCAGCTCCTCGAAAAGAAACTCATCGAAGTGGCCGGCCGCAAAGACGCCCCCGGCAAACCCCTGCTGTACCGCACCACTCCCGTCTTCCTGCGGCATTTCGGCCTCAACAGCCTCGACGAACTCCCCAAACCCCGCGAAATCGAGGAAATCCTGAAAGACGACGACATGGCCGAGCACCGGCAATTGGTGCTGGAACTGAGGAAGGACCTGGGGGACGAGTAGGGACTATGGGACTATGGGACTATGGGACTATGGGACTATGGGACTATGGGACTATGGGACTTAAACTAAGCCTCAACCAGGATTCCCAGCACCTCCCACTCATCCCTTTCGCGGCATCGATGCGGCAA
>JANJTJ010000024.1 GCA_024711145.1 Balneolales bacterium | reverse complement strand
GGCGGTGGTGGCTACCAGCCACCACCGCCGCCGTTCCATGCGCGCCCAGAGGGCGCGCATGCTCCCGTCCAAACGACGGATGTCGTCCATCAGACCTCGTCCAGCTTCAGGAAGCGCCCGGCCCCGAAATGCCGTCCGTCGTAGCCTATGGTGACCACCTCGTGTTCGGCATCGTGCTCGAGGAACACGTACCACCCCTCGGCATGGGCCCGCTTCAACACCCGCTCTTTTTCGGCCAAAGTGTCGATGGCGCGCATGTCGTACCCCATGATCCAGGGCAAGGGGATGTGCGCATGCGTGGGGAAGAGGTCGGCCGCGAACAGCAGGGTCTTGCCGTCGGCCTCGAGCAGCGGCAGTTGCATACCCAGGGTGTGCCCGTGCACATGGATGGTGCCGAACCCGGGTTCGTACGCCTCGCCTTCGTCCGGCGCCACCGATAACAGGGGCGAGGCGAACAGGGGTTCCACGTTGTCTTTGAGGAAACTGGCCTTCTCCCGCTGATTGGGGTGTTTCGCGGTTTCCAGGTGTTCCCGGGTGACCCAATGCCGCGCGTTGCGGAACACCAGCTCGGGTTCGGTGGTGCCGGGTTTGTACCGGGTAACCCCACCTCCATGGTCGAAATGCAGGTGGGTGAGCACCACGTCGGTGATGGCGTCGGGCGTCAATCCCAAGGCGGCCAATCCCTCCGCCAGGAAATCCCGATCCTCCAGGGCATAGATGCGCCGGAACTTGTCGTCGCCTTTGGTACCGGCACCGGTATCCACCAGATAGATGCGTCCGGTGGCTTCCGAGCGCACCACCCAGCAGCGCATGCCCATGTGGATGCGGTTCTGTTCGTCGTTCGGCACGCGGGTGGCCCACAGGTTCTTGGGTACCACACCGAACATGGCGCCTCCATCGAGCCGGAACAGACCGGCCTGGATGGCATCGATGCGGAATTGCCCCAGTCTCAGCCCCATGTCAGAGCCGCTCCACGAGGTCCTGCAGGAAGACCCTCAGTTCACGCAACTCCCGTTCCACGTTCACAGGCACCGGTTTGGCGGTGGGCACGTCCTTCTTCCGGATGGCTTTGGCGGCCCCTTCGGCCGTGAATTTCTGGTCCTTGAGCAGGTCTTTGAGGCGGAGCACCACGTCGAGGTCGGCCTGGGTGTACACCCGTTTTCCGGCCCGGTTCTTTTCCGGCCTCAATTCCTTGAAATGGGCTTCCCAATAACGCAGGATGTGGGGTTTCACACCGGTCAGCTTGCTGGCTTCCCCGATCTGGTAATACAACTTCTTCACGGCGGTGGTATTTTCGGGGAATATCCGGATTGCGCAACCATCCTACAACCTTGAGCACCGAAACCCGCCCCGATCGCAGTATTGTCGTACCCCTCTACAATGAACGGGAGTCGTTGCGGGAGCTTACCGACCGCATCCGCCAGGCCCTCACCGGCCATACCTATGAGATCCTGTTCGTGGACGACGGCAGTACCGATGGGTCCTGGGAGGAGATCGAAACCCTGGCCCGGGAGGATGCCCATGTGAAGGGCATCCGGTTCCGCCGCAATTACGGCAAAAGCCATGCCTTGCAACACGGGTTCGCCGCCGCCACCGGTACCTATGTGGCCACCATGGACGCCGACCTGCAAGACGACCCCGCCGAGCTGCCCGGCATGTTCGCCCAGCTCGACGCCGGGTACGACCTGATCAGCGGCTGGAAGAAGGTGCGGCACGACCCCATCAGCAAAACCATACCCAGCAAGTTCTTCAACGGGGTCACCTCGCGGCTGTCGGGCATCGCCCTGCACGATTTCAACTGCGGACTGAAAGTCTATAAGCGGGAAGTGGTGGAAAGCATCGAGCTGTACGGGGAGATGCACCGGTACATCCCGCTTCTGGCCAAATGGGAGGGCTTCGGCCGCATCGGGGAGCAGGTGGTCAAGCACCACCCGCGCAAATACGGCACCACCAAATTCGGGCTGAGCCGGTTCATCAACGGGTTCCTGGACCTGGCCACCCTGTTGTTCATCAACAAATATCTGGGCCGGCCCATGCACTTCTTCGGAGCCTGGGGGCTGGTTTCGCTGCTGGTGGGTGGGGGCATCACCTTGTATCTGGCCTTCATGCGCATATTCCATGACGTGTACCTGTCCAACCGCCCGCTGCTACTGTTCGGCATCCTGTTGCTGTTGCTCGGTGTGCAACTGTTCAGCATCGGGTTCCTGGGTGAATTGGTGAACAAGACCCGCAAGCGGAAACAGCGGGTGAACATCCGCCAGACCATCGGGTTGCCGGCATGAGCCAGATCGCCTACGACCCGGTGAAAGACCGTTTCGCCGCGCGCATCCGGCATTCGCGCGCTCTCCGGCGGGTCTTCTACTTTCTGCTGGACCTCTTCTTCCTGCGGAGTTGGCACGTGCGCCGGCGCCTGCGGCAGGAACTGGCTGCCAATCCCCGGGCCGTGATCCTGGACGCCGGCTGCGGATTCGGGCAGTACGACCGCTACCTGCTGCGGCGGTTTCCGCACGTGCGCATCCATGCCGTGGATGTGAAACCCGACTACCTGGATGCCTGCCGGCACTATTTCCAGGCCGACATCGCGGCCGGGCGCATCCGCTTCGCCGAATCGGACCTGACCATCGACACCTTCCCGCCCGAGTACGACCTGGTGCTTTGCGTGGACGTGCTGGAGCATATCGAGCCGGACGTGCAGGTGATGCGCACGCTGAGAGGTGCGCTCAAGCCCGGCGGCGTGCTGGTGATGCACTCGCCCAGCCACCTGGCCGAAGACGACGCCGAGGGCGACCCCAGTTTCGTGGGCGAACACGCCCGCCCCGGCTACTCGCGCGAAGAACTGGATGCCAAGTTGCGCCAGGCCGGGTTCGAAGGCACCGACATCCGCTACACCTACGGGCCCGACGGGCACCGGGCCTGGGAATGGCTCATCAAACGGCCCATGCTGTGGCTGAGCGCCCACTTCGCCTGGGTGCTCGTGCTGCCCTTCTGGTACCTGGTCACCCTGATCCCCGGGCTGTGGTGGATGCGGAAAGATCTGGATTGGAAGGGGGAAGGAACCGGAATACTTGGAGTCGGTCTTGCCAAGCCGGAGGGGAATCCCTAACTTTGACATTCTCTGACGGAACCGACAAGGTCGAGTCATCGGGGCGTAGCGCAGCCCGGTAGCGCATCTGGTTTGGGACCAGAGGGTCGCAGGTTCGAATCCTGTCGCCCCGACAGAAGGCACCGGCTTCCGCAACGAAACGGTGCCCGTAGCTCAATCGGATAGAGCAACTGCCTTCTAAGCAGTAGGTTACAGGTTCGATCCCTGTCGGGCACGCCAGAGAAAGCGAAAGGCGACATGGCCGAGTGGTTAGGCAAAGGTCTGCAAAACCTTCTACGGCGGTTCGAACCCGCCTGTCGCCTCGTCGGAGGGTTCTTTACATTACTGAATGCCGCGTTCGTCTAGGGGCCTAGGACGCCTCCCTTTCACGGAGGTAGCACGGGTTCGAATCCCGTACGCGGTACTCACACGGAGCCTGTAGCTCAGTAGGTTAGAGCGCCAGGTTGTGGCCCTGGAGGCCGTGGGTTCAAGTCCCATCAGGCTCCCAAGAGATTTTCCGACAGATGCCGCGTTCGTCTAGAGGCCTAGGACGCCTCCCTTTCACGGAGGTAGCACGGGTTCGAATCCCGTACGCGGTACCAGAGAAGAGACATTACTCCATGCCTACGGTGCCGAGCAGGCGCCGGGCGAAGGTGCCCCAGCCGAGTTCGGCTTTGAGGGCACCCATGGCCGCCCTCAAAGATGGACGGTCGGCTTCGGTAACGAACCGGTGTATGGCACGGGCCAGGTCGGCCGGGTCTTCGCGCCGATGGATGTAGCCGTTCACACCATCGCTGACATGGTCCGTGAGGCCGGGTAGGTTGCTCACAATGACGGGCAGCTGGAAATTGACGGCGTTGGAGAGGATGCCGCTCTGGCTGGCACTCCGGTAGGGCAGCACCAGGGCATCGCTGAGGGCCAGGTATTCGCCGGCCTCTTCCCGACTCACATACCGGTTCACGATCTCGTACTGGGGCAGGTGCTCGTTGCGGATGCCTTTGAGGGTTTCCGCCGGATCGATATAGAACTCGCCCACTACCAGGATGCGCAGGTTGAGGGCCGCCAGATCCAGACGGTTGAGGGCTTCGATGAGGATGTCGAGGCCTTTGTAGGGCCGCACGAACCCGAAAAAGAGGAGCACGGTCTCGTCGGGACGGATGCCGTGCTTGCGGCGCAGGTCGGCGGTGGGCACGGCCGGCACGGGTTGGTCGTACACCGGGTGGAAGAGCCGCACCGGGTCGCGCCCGGGCCTCCACACCGCCATCTCGGCTTCGGTCTGGGACGAGAGCACCACGGGCACGTCGGTCACCTCCAACAGGCGGTTGGTGAGCAGGCGGGCCCCCGGGAAATATTCATGCGGCAGCACGTTGTGGAAAAGCCCCACCACTTCCAGGCCGGGTCGCCGGTCCTTCATGGTGGAAATGGCGGCCCGCATGGCCGGTGCGAAAAACGGATGCCAATGCGAATACACCAGCACCTGGGGTTTGGCCTGCAACATGCGCAGGCCGGCCGCTCGCCAGTTCAGCGGTTGGTGGCTGTGCAGCACCGGCACCGCATAGGGCTCCTCGCCCTGCTCCGTCTGACTGGTGCCCGGGAACAGCAGGGGCGGGTACAACTTCGTGAAATTGTACGCATGGGTGGTATGCCGCTGGCGCAGCTCCTCGTACAGGTGGTGCGAAAACCGGGCGATACCCCCGCGGAAGGGCGGAAAAACGGATAGGAAGGCGATCACAGGGTGAAGATAGGGCCGGAGTTGACATTGTGGGAGGCAGGGCCTAGGTTGATGTCCATGAGACTAGGGTACTACTATCCCTTCGGGCTGGACATGCCGGGCCGCTCATCTGCCGGGGCGCCCGTACGCCAGGGGTTCACCGGCTACTGGCGCGACCACGAAGCCGGCCTGAACCTCTACTACGCCGGCGCCCGCCAGTACGACCCCGCCACCGGCCGATTCTTCGGGGTGGACCCCCTGGCCGAAGACTTCCCCACCTGGAGCGGGTACACCTACACCCTCAACGAT
>JANJTJ010000023.1 GCA_024711145.1 Balneolales bacterium | reverse complement strand
CCTGGCAGGCGCGCACCACGAATGTCAGATGGCGAACGCCTTCGGCCGATGCGGGTGCGGCGGTCAGCAGGTCGAAATCGGCGCCGGGCACGGTCCAGGGCGCATATACGATCCAGTTGATGGGATAGGCCTGGTCCGGGCCCCCATCGGCCAGGTGCTCGAAACTCCCGTTGAACCCGACGGCGGCATCGGTATGATGCACGCTCCGCGGCGGGGGGATTAGCAATAGTGCTAGCAATAGGAAGCGCACACGGTTTGTGGTTTGTTGTTTGTGGTTTGTGGTTTGTTGTTAGTGGTTTGTTGTTAGTGGTTGGTGGTAAATACAACAAACGACAAACGACAAACGACAAACAACTACCCCCGCAGGAGGGCAAGGAGCGCCCGGAAGGTGTTCACGTTGCGCACGGTCATGGCTTTGTAGGTTTTGGTACCTACCAGATTGTTGAGGGCGCTGCGGTTGTAATCGGCATCGAGCACGTTCCAAAGCACGGCGCCGGGCACATGGCGCACGCGGTCCACGGCCTTGGGGCCGAGCAGGTCGATGATGCCGGGGTGGTCCATTTCAGGCCATAGGAACATGACGTCGGTGCGCATGGTGGCGCTTTTCACCCAGTCGGCGGGCAGCTCGGCGCCGATGCGTTCCATGTGTTCGGCGGTGAGCACGAGCACGGAAACCGGAAATCCGAACCGCTCCCGGATGCCCGCTTCCAGCGCCGAAGCCAGCGCCTGGCAGGTTCCATCCGCCGAAAAGACCACGTTGCCCGAATTGATATAGGTGCGCACGTCGGTCCAGCCCAGCCCTTCGCACAGGGCCTTGAGCTCCCGCATGGGCACCGGGTTGTTCCCGCCCACGTTGATGCCTCTGAGTAGGGCGACGAAATGCATGCTAACTTCTAAGGAGGTATCCTCCATATCCCGTCAGGAAAACGCCCAGCACGCTGCTGCCGATGATCATGCGGGTGAAGTCCATTCCGGTAGGCAGGGGAATCGCGACTACCGTATGCAAATGTGTGAACAGGAGCATGCTGAAGCCGATGATGAGCAGGCTGGCCCCTACCAGATAGGTGGCGCCGCCGATGTGGATTTCGAGGCGTTCGGGCCCCATCAGTCGCAACCCGAAATACAGGAACGTGCCTCCCACGAGGGCCGTGGCCACCAGCAGGAACAGGATGGGGACGATCTGACCAAGGAAGAGGGTCACCATGAGCAATCCCATGGTCACGATGAAACTGCCTACCCCCACCATCCCCAGGCCCAGCACGGCGTTGGCGGTGCCGTAATCGGGGTAGTCGTCAGGCAGGGGTTCGCCCCGGAACCAGCGGTCGGCCAAGGGGGTGTGCATGAGCACGGCGATGACCACATACCCGGGTAGGCCGAACAGCGCCATGAGCTTGAATTCCGGTCCCAAGAGGATGACCGACAGCAGCATATTGAAGATGAAGAGCGCGTGCCATGCGGGACGGATCAGGCGCACGCCTTTCAGAATGCCCCAAGCCACGGCCGAATTGGCCACCAGGAACGGCCACAAGATCCACATGGCGGTTCGGGCGCTCACGGCCGCACCTTCGTACAGGAGCCGGACTTCGGCGGAATCGGCGGTGAATGGGGCTGTGAGCGCCGTGTAGACACCACTGAGGAATGATGGCCAACCGATCAGCGTGATGGAAAGGGGGCGTTTCAACGGTGGTGCGAAAGATGTAAGTGCCGCAGGCGGATATGGAACACCGGTGACGGGGAAGGGGATTACCATGGAGTATACCATGGCGACATGGAAACACCAACCCAACCAGGAGACCGCTCATGCGGCAAGCAATCACATGGATCCTCATCGTCGTGATGGTGGTCTGGCTTTTCGACCTCGTACAAGGCTCCGGCCAATTGCTGGGCATAGTGGCCTTGGTCGGCTTCGGCTTTCTGGCCTTCGATTCGTTCAGCGCCGGCGATACCTTCGGCACGGTGCTGTACGGGGCCCTGGCGCTGCTATTCCAACCGTTCTATCCGATCGGTCTGCGGGCCGATTTCTGGATGGTCGTGCAGATCGTGGTCGCGCTGTGGCTGCTGTCCATGGTGCTCCGAACGGGCTTCCGACGGTAGCGGCCACCGGCACTAGTTCATCACGAACCGGAAGGTGATGCGCCCCCATTGGGAGGTTTGGGGCACGTTGGACGGCAACGGGCTGAAGCGCCAGTTGCGCAAGGTGTTGGTCACTTCGCGCTCGAGTTCGGGGTTGGCCCGGCGTATGGGTACCACGCCACCCACGGTGCCATCGGGACGCACTTCGAAGCGCATGATGATGATGGCGTCCACTTCATAGACGTAATTGGGCAGGGGCTGGCGCAGGGGCGCGCGCTGGATGTCGCCTTCCCAGACGAGGCTGAAGGGGGAGCTGCGCACGGGGTCGTTGGTGGTGCCTTCCTGGGCGGTGGCGCTGCCGGTGGTGCCGCGCACGTTGCCGGCGGTTTCGGCTCCCTCGCGGTCCTGCAGGTCGCGGCGGCGGTCGTCGGGCGTGGTGGCCACACGAACGCGTTCGTCGGCGGCATCGGGGTTGGCCTTGCCCTGTTCGGGCGTGTTCACCCGGGCCGGATCTATGACCACCCGTTCGGTGGTGGGCAATTCTACGGCTTCGGTGGGGTTGGCCGGATCCACCACGGCGTTTTCCGGATTGGTGGTGGTGGCCAGGTCGGCGTTGGGCTGGTTGCTGAATTCGCTGGCCGCACCGAACCGGAATTCACCCAAGGTCACTTCGATGAAGGCGGTGCGTTGCTCGTCGTTCTGGCTCATGCGCATGAACAGCAGCAGGGCCAGCAGCACGGCATGCGCGCCGGTGGTCACGGCCAAACCGAAGCGCTCGTCCCGGTTCAGGCGGTTCCACATGTCAGTTCCTCGCTCCGGCCGGTTCGGTGGCCACCAGAATGCCCATTTCGAGCACCTTGCCGATGTTCATCACATGCACGGCGTCGTCCACTTTGGCGTTCTTGTCGCTGCGGATCACCAGGGTGGCGTTGGGCTTGGCCATCTGCTCGCGGCGGATGGCGTTGGCCACTTCGGCCCGGCTCACCCGGTCGCTTCCCACATAATAATCCCCATCGGCGGTGATGGTCACGTTCACATAGGTGGGGTCGGGCTCGGCGGTGCTGTCGCTCTGCGGCACTTCCACCTTGATGCCGAAGTTGGTTACGAAACTCGACGTGAGCAGGAAGAAGATGAGCAGCAGCAGTACGATGTCGGTAAGCGACGACTGCGAGAACATCGCCAACGGCTTGCGCGATTCCGATTTCGGGCGGAATTCCATGGCTCAGGCTTTTTTTGCGGCCGGTTTCTGGAGCAACTCCATGAAATCGGTGCTGGCCATCTCCAATTGGAAGATGAGCCGGTTCACTTTGTTGAGCAGGTAGTTGTAGAAGCCCAGGGCCACGATACCCACGATGAGGCCGTAGGCGGTGGTGATGAGGGCTTCCCAGATGCCGCCGGCCAATACGCTGGGGTTCACGTTGCCCTGCAGGTTCTGGATCTCCATGAAGGCGTCGATCATGCCGGTCACGGTTCCCAAAAATCCGAGCAGGGGCGCGGTACCGGCGATGGTGGCCAGCCAGTCCATCTTGTGCTCCAGGGCGAAGGTCTCTTTCTTGCCGGCGTTGCGGATGGCGTCTTCGATGTCGACCAAGGGCCGCCCCAACCGCTCGATACCCTGTTTCATGATGCGGGCCAAGGGCTTGTCGAATTCATCGCAGTATTGCTTGGCGGCATTGGTGTTGCCGGTGCGCAAGAGGTCTTCGACGGCACGCAGGAACTTGGTGTCGTCCATGCGGCTGGCATTGAGGAAGCGCCAGCGTTCGGCGATCACATAAATGGCCAGGATGGACAGGAACGTGATGGGGTACATCAGGAACCCGCCCTGCAGGAAGATGTCGAGCCAGGTGGCGGCGGTGGCGACGGGTTCTACCGGCGGAAGCGCCGTCAAGCTGTCTTGCAGGAACAGGAGGATGGACATGGGTTAGGGAATGCGGGTGATGAAGAAGTTCGAGGAAAGTGGTGCGGGCAGGGCTTGGGCGGCGGCGTGGGCTTCGGCCTCGGTACCGTACCGGCCGATGCTGATGCGGTAGGTGGTGCGGCCGCGGACTTCCGCCGGTACCACGATGGAACGCAGACCGGTGGCGGATATTTGCCGGTCGACCTGGAGGGCGATGGAGTCGGCGAGGGTACGGAACGGCAAGGAATGCACCACCACCACGAAGGCCGAATCGGCCGGGGGTACGGCCGGCGGGGAGATGGTGCGGGTGGTGTCGGCTACGGAAGCCGCCGGGGTACTTGCGGCGGCCGATAGGGGCAGATAGTCGCCCATTTCTCGTTCGAGGAAGGCGGTGTAGGCCCAGGTACCCAGGGCCAGTGCCAGCAGGAACCCGCCCACCAGGCCCAATGGCAACCAGATGCGGCGGTTGGCGGGTTGGGCTACGGGAGCAGGAGCGGGTGCTGGTTCGGGGATGGGGACCGGTTCCGGTTCGGGTTCGGGCACGGGCACCTGCAGCGGTGCCAGGACCGGGACCACGGCCGGCGGGGAGATGTGGGGTTCGTCGAGGGAAACGGGCCGCATGGCATGGTAACGCAGGTTGGCGTAGGCCACGGTGAGGCTGTCGGGTTCCCAGGGTTGCCCACCCGGCTCGGGTGCGTAGCTCACCCGGTCTTCGGGCGGGTGGCCCCCTTTCGCCGCATGGTGGGTCACCGTCCAGGTGCCCCACCCCGGCAGGGTGAAGGACTCTTTGCGCAGGAGGGCCCGGCGCAGGCGGTCGAGTTCTTCGGGTGTGAGTTGCGACATCAGAATGTGAGGGTGAAGCCGCCGATGGCTTGGATGGGCGGTGCGGGGTAGGCACCCCAAGCCGCATATTCCACATTCAGCAGGTTGGTCCCCCGCAGGTACAACCCGAAGCGGTTGGTGAACCGGTAGTTCAATTCGGCACCGACCAATGCGGCCGATTCGGCCGGGGCGCCGAGCCATCCGTCGCTGGCCCGGTTGGCGATCACATCGCCCCAGGCTTTGATGAGCAAATCGCCGATGGGCCGGGCGCTGAACCCGCCCCCCACGCGCAGTTCCTCGCTGTAGGGCAAGGTGGCGCCACTTTCCAATTCGTATTGGCCCACCACGCCGGTGGCGAAGGCGGTGAACCGCTCGGGCACGATGTCCACCGAGGCGGCTCCATGGATGCGCACGGTGGTGGCACCGGAATACGCCCGGGTATGATGCAGGGGCGATGCGGCGGTACGGGTGTAATACCCCAATTGGTCGTGGAAGCCGAGTTCGAGGCCGGCTTCGAAGCGGATGCCCGTGCGGAAGGCATACTGCATCAGCCCCCGCAGCAGATAGGCGCGCTCGGTGAGCGGATGCTCCTGCACGGCATAGAACCGGTTTCCGATGGACAGGGCCGCACTACCCGGATTGCGCACCTCGCCGGACAAGCCGGCCGACAGGCGGAACCCGTTGGCCGGGGTGAACACGGCTTCGAGATCGGGCATCACATGGATGCCGTTCCCATCCGCATCCCAGGCATAGGCGGTTTTCACACCTACACGGGCGGTGAGGTCGGCGCCCATGCGGGCGCGGTAGGCCATGGCGAAGGTCTGCACGCCGTAAGCGGCTTCGGTGCCCTGGTGCCAGGTGAACCCGAGGCGGCTGTCCAGGCCGAGGTCCAGCAGATGCCCGGGTTTGGCCAGGGCCCAGCTATGCCGCAGCCAGGCACCGGCGCGGGTTTCGGTGTCGGTTGTGGCCGTAGCTCCCGGAGCGGTAGGGGTCAGTTCCATGCCCCCGGTGCCGCCCGTCAGGCCCCATTCGGTGGCCGTGAGCGCCGTTCGGCGGGTAATGCCTTCGATGGTGAGGTCGGCTGTCCACAGGGAGTGGTCGTTCCGATGGAAGACCGCCGGTGCCGACTCGGTGGAATTCAAGGCGTTGAAATCCCAGCGGCCGTCGGCCGAGATCTTGATGCGGCTGCGGTCGGAAACGCGCCTCAGCCAGGCGATTTCGCTATTCCAGAAGCGGTAGGATGCCGGTTGGATGAGGGTACGCGACCCTTCGGAGGAGGCGTAGTCGCTGGCTACCAGCCACCGGGTTTTGGCGCCGGCCGGAATCTCCATGCGCAGGCCACCTTCGGGCGACACGTAATTGCCGAAACCGCCCCAGGCCTGGGTGCGGTGGCGGGTGGGGAATGCGGTGGGATGGAAGGCGGGCCCTTCCGGCCGGTCGATGTCGCTCATGGGGAGTGAGGCGACCACCTGTTCGGCGCTTTCGAGGAAGGGAATGCGGTCGGGGGAGATGCGGTACACCCGCGGCCGGGGCGAAAAACCCAGGATGGGCTGCCGCGCGATGCCGGGGAAACGGGCTTGGAAATCGCCACGGATTTCGATGTCCTGCGGATCGATGTCGGGCAGCAGGGTGTTGCCGGCGTCCTGGGCGGTAAGCCACCCCGGAGCGAGTGCGAGGAGGACGGTAAGGATGCGACGGTTCACGAGGGCGAAGTTACACCTTTTTGCGCAAGCGGTTGACGGCCAGCAGCACCGGAGCCGCCGTGAGGATCACGATGAGGCCGAAGGTGTGGTTGAGGAGGGCGTAGGTGAGGGCATCGGCCGGGGTGAAGGCGTACAGGCCGATGAGGGTTTGCGATACGAAATAGTGGTAGGTACCCAGCCCGCTCGGCGAGGGGATGGCGATGCCCAGGGACCCCACGATGGCCACCACGAAGGCGGCCTGCAGCACGTTGTCGGGCCGCAGGTCGGCACCGAAGGCGTAGAAGGGCGCAACGGCCATGGCGGTGTAGCCCAACCACATGCCGAAACTGGCGGCCCAGTAGGCCACGGGCCGCCGGGTACGTTTCACGGAGAGGATGCCCTGCACGAATTGGTGGGCCAGCCGCGCCAGCCGGTGTTGCGAACCGGCCAGGCGGTCGGCGGTTTTGCCCAACAACCACAGACCGAGCACCAGCAGCAGGGCGCCGGTACCGAGCACGGCGGGCGAGGTGAGCCATTTCAGGCGCGAAACGCCCTCGGCACCCACCAGGGTGGCCAGCACGGCTTCGTCCCCTATCAGCCAAACGGTCAGGATCAGCAGGCTCAGGATCAGAAAGACCATGTCGATCAGGCGTTCCACCACCACGGTGCCCAACAGGGCCGGCATGCCGATGGGCTCGGTGCGGGTGACGTACACGGCGCGTACCACTTCGCCCAGGCGGGGTACCGCGATGTTGGCCACATAGCCGTACATGAGGCCGGCGAACAGCGTGAGGGTGGATGGCGGCCGTTCGGCATCGGGCTCCAACAGCCATTTCCAGCGCAAGGCACGGAGGTAGTGGCTACCCAACGTGACCAGATAGAACGGGATGATCCACCACCAGGAGGTGCGTGCCAGGGAGTCGCCCAGGGCCGACCACTCCACCTGGCGCAAACTCAACCACAGGAACAAGGCCGCCACGGCCAACCCCAGACCGACCTTCAGGTATTGGCGCATGCGCTCAGTTTTCCCGCAGGTCGATCACTTCGGTACCCGAGGGAACCGACAGGCGGAAAACGCCGGTGGTGTCGCTCAGGAATCGGCCGTAGGTGAAGGCCGACCGCATCAGGTTGCCGGCTTGGTCTTCGGCATCCACCCGCAGGGGCATGCCGTTGGAGCCCACGGTTACGGTGGCGTTCTTGAGCAGGTCGTACGGATCGCTGAAGACCAGGCGGATGCGGGTTTCGTTGCCGACCTTGGAATCGGTGGCGGTGTACCCGGAGCGGTCGGGGGTGAAGAACCGGCTGGGTGCGAAATCGTCCTCTTCGGGCGAATAACTGCTGATGATGAGCTTCTTCTGGTATTTGTTGAACACGCGGGAAATGCCGTTGCGCACCACCAGGGTCTGGTCGGAGGTTTCCACCTTGTAGCCGTCGCGGGCCATCCAGATGCGGCCGAAGGTGAGGGTGGTGTCGCCGGTGAAGGCATCCACATAGCGGTGTTCCAGGTCGGCACGGAATACCGCACCTCCGTCGAACCGGTTCTGTAGGGCGGTGAGGGCGTCGGACAGGCCGACGGCGGCCGTGAACAGCAGGGCCGCGAGGGGGAGCAGGCGTTTAAGCGTCTTCATCATCCAGGTTCCGGAGATGCTCGTAGAGGGCGTCTTCATCGGGGATCAGCACGTCGCGGGCCGTGCTGCCCGAGTAGGGCCCCACGATGCCGGCGGCGTAAAGCTGGTCGATGAGGCGGCCCGCCCGGTTGTATCCGAGTTTGAGTTTGCGTTGGATGAGGGAGACGGAACCCTGCTGATGGAGCACCACCACTTTGGCGGCTTCCTCGAACAGGTCGTCGCGGTCGCCGGCATCGACAACGGTGGTTTCGGGCGCATCCGGATCTTCGATCTTCGGCAGGTGGTAGGGGCGGTCGTACCCCAACTGGTTGCCGATGAAGGCGTTGATGCGCTCTACTTCCTCTGTCGATACGAATGCGTTCTGTACACGGGTCATGCGCCCGCCTCCCGATACCAACATGTCTCCCCGACCAACGAGCTGGTCGGCACCGCTGGTATCCAGAATGGTGCGCGAATCGATTTTGGAGGCTACCTGGTAGGCGATCCGTACCGGGAAGTTGGCCTTGATGGTGCCGGTGATCACGTTTACCGAGGGCCGCTGGGTGGCCACAACGGCATGGATGCCCACCGCCCGCGCCAATTGCGCGATCCGGGCGATGGGTTCTTCGATGGCCTTGCCGGCCGTGAGCATCAGATCGGCCAATTCATCGATGATGACCACGATGTAGGGCAGATGCCGGTGCCCCAGGTCCGATTCCAAGGCGCCGCTCTTGAATTTGTCGTTGTAGGCACGGATGTCGCGCACCTGCGCCATCTTCAACAGGTCGTACCGCTCGTCCATCTCTTTGGTCACGCTCAACAGGGTCTCCATCACCTTGGCGGTATCGGTGATGATGGGCTCGTCCGCATCGGGCAGGGTGGCCAGGAAATGGTTCTGCAGGTGCCGGTATAGCGACAATTCGATCTTCTTGGGATCCACCATCACGAATTTGAGATTCTCCGGATGGCATTTGTACAGCAGGCAGGTGATGATGGTGTTGATGCCTACCGATTTGCCCGACCCCGTGGCCCCCGCGATGAGCAAGTGCGGAAGCGTGGTCAGGTCCACCATGTACACTTCGTTCTCGATGGTTTTCCCGAAGGCCACCGGCAAGTGCATCTTGGTCTCCACGAATTTCTTCGTGTTGATGAGCTGCTTGATGTACACGGTTTCCCGTTTGCGGTTGGGCACCTCGATGCCAACGGCCGATTTTCCCGGAATGGGCGCGATGATGCGGATGCCGTGCGCCGCCATGGCCATCTTCAGGTCGTTGGCATAACTCTCGATGCGGCTGATCTTCACATCCGGCGCGGGATTCAGCTCATAGAGGGTCACGGTGGGCCCCACGATGGCGTCTATGCTGAGGATGTCGATGCCGTGCCGCCCCAGTTTGTCCAGGATGATGGCCTTGGTATGCTCGATCTCGTCCATATCCACCTCGTTGCCTTCGGCCGGTGGATTGTCCAACAGGTCGATGGTGGGGAAGCGGTATCTGATGGTGGGAAGCGCCTCGAGCTTCTGGGCCCGTTCCAGGTCGCGGCTGCCGGCCTGTTCCTCTTCTTCGCCGACGAACACCTGCATGGGCGGGTCTTCGAGGATGGCGCGGGCCGGCATGACCACCGGATCGGGCTTGGGTGGTGGTGGCGCAGGTGCCGGTGGGGCTTCCCAGGGCGCGGCTTCGGCAATGGCAGGCTCTTCCTTGAGGGCGCGCAGGCGTGGCCCCGAGGCTTTGGCGGGCACGGGATCGGGTGCCGCGGCGGTGGCGTCTTTGGCGGCGGCACGGCGCTCCTTGAGGCGCTCCAGCCAGTCGCGCACGCGGTCTACCGTGGCCTGGATGTCTCGGTCCACCACGAGCAGGGCCATGACGGCCACGGCCACCAGCAGGATGAGGGCCGACCCGATGCGGGCCGTAAGCGAGATGAGCACACCGGCCAGGGTGAGCCCGGCGGCGCCCGACCAGGCCGGGAATTCGACCGTCGTGAGGACGTTGTCGAACCAACCCAGCACCGTGCTGGCCAATACCATGGCCACCAGGCCGTACCCGGTGGTCCAGCCCAGGTCTTTGAGCGGTTTGTGCCGGAACAGGGCCCAGCCGTAGCGGAACGCCAGCAAGGGGAGCAGGAGGGCCGCATACCCGAAACCCACATACACGAACCCGTGGGCCAACCAGGCTCCCACCACGCCCAGCCCGTTACGGATGCGGGCGGCCGAACCGTCGGTGGGGATGAACAGATCGCCCAGGTCGGTATCGGTCAGGATGCCGTGGTCCGCTTCGTTGTAGGTGAGGATGCTGAGGCCGACCAGAAACGTGACGGCCATCCAGCATATGCCCAATATCTCCCGTTTGCGCTCGGGCGTGAGGAACGTGCGGGTGGAATCGGTGGACTTCTTGGGTGCTGGAGCCATCGGTGGTTATCGGATGATGCCGTCGTGCAGGCTGGGCACGCGGGTCGACACGTTGACCTCGCAACAATAGGGGATATCGGTGGCGTTGCCAAGTGCCACCAGGCGCTGCGCATGGTTCGATGCGGCTACCACCTGCAGCAGGTCGTTGCCATAGGTACGGTACAGGCCGGCGGCGGCCACGGCACCGTCGCTGGCATCGGCGGGGAGGTTGCCCTGGTGGAGCAGCTCCACCAACAGGCCGGCGCAGAGGGTGTCTTCCATGGACAGGCGGTTTTTCCAGCCGGCGCACACGATCATGATCTCACGGTCCTGGGCGGCGATGAGCTCGGCTACGGCCCTGGCGTTGCGGAAACAGGCGATATGCACGGCTTCGGCTTCGGCCGCCCGGGTGATGGCCTTGGTCCCGTTCGTGGTGGTCAGGATCACGGTCTTGCCTTCCACGGTGGGCGTGTCGAACTCGAAGGGCGAATTCCCTTTGTCGTACCCGTCGATCTTGCGGCCGTCGCGTTCGCCGCACAACAGGTAGGTGCTCGAATCCAACTTGGCCGCTATGCCGCTGGCGGTACCCATGTCTTGCACGGGGATCACCCCGCGGGCGCCGTTGTCCAGTGCGGTGAGGATGGTGGTGCTGGCACGCAGTACGTCGATGACGACCACGGTTTTGCCCCGGGTTTCATCTTCTTGGAAGGAGTGCGCCGTTGAATAGACATCCAAGGCGGGGAGGTTGGCCATAAGGCGGACGATGCTTAACGCTTCTTGATGAACGGAGGCTTGACGACTCGGGCCGGAACGGCCTGATTGCGGATTACGACGCGGATGGCGGTGCCTTCGGCGGCATGGGCGGCCGCCACGTAGCCCAGCCCGATACCGGTGCCGGTGGTGACGGAAGGCCCCCCGCTGGTCACGGTGCCGATATCGGTGCCGTCCTCGGCCTGCAGGGCGTACCCCGGCCGCGGGATGGCACGGGCTTCTTCGGTTACGAAACCGACCAGTTTGCGTGCGATGCCGGCTTCTTTGGCGGCCACCAGGGCTTCACGCCCCACAAACGGGCCTTTCTGGAGTTTGGTGATCCACCCCAGGCCGGCTTCGAGAGGATGGGTGCCGTCGTCGATGTCGTTGCCATAAAGGGCGAACCCCATTTCCAGGCGGAGGGCGTCGCGCGCGCCCAGGCCGCAGGGCTCGGCGCCGGCGGCAACCAGGGCGTCCCATACGGCGATGGGGTCGCCGGCGGAGGCGGGGAAATAGAGCTCGAAACCGGCCTCGCCGGTGTACCCGGTGGCCGATAGGACCACATCCTCCATGCCCATGAAGCGGCCCGTGCGGAAATGGTAGTAGGGGATGTCGGCCAGCACCACGTCGGTGAAACGCTGCAGCAAGGCCGGCGCGGCCGGACCCTGCACGGCCAACAGGCAGGTATGGGCGGAGATGTCGGTGAGGCGGGCGTCGAACCGGTTGTGCGAACGGATGTGCTCGAAATCCTTGGCGATGTTGGAGGCGTTCACCACCAGCATCCAGCGGTCTTCGGAAAGCCGGTACACGAGCAGGTCGTCCACGATGCCGCCGTGCCCATGGCACAGGGCCGAGTATTGGGCGCGGCCCGGCGTGAGCACCGAGGCGTCGTTGATGGTTACGGCCTGTACCAGGTCCAGCGCTTGGGGCCCTTCCACCAGGAATTCGCCCATATGCGAGACGTCGAACAGGCCTACGTTCCCGCGCACGGCGGCATGTTCCTTCAGGATGCCGGCATACTGCACGGGCATCTCACATCCGGCGAAACCGGTCATTTTGGCACCGGCCCGCACGTGGGCGGCGTGGAACGGGGTTTTCAGCAAGGACATGGGCCAAAGGTACGGAAATCGACTCCGTATCTTCCGGACATGGCCATCACGAAAGATTCTGTTTACGAAGCGCTCCGGAACGTCATCGATCCGGATCTGAACCAGGACATCGTCACCCTCGGCATGGTCGAGGAACTCCGCATAGACGGGAACGACGTCCATTTCACGGTCAATCTGACCACACCGGCCTGCCCCATGAAGGACCAGATCCAACGGGCGGCCGAGAATGCCATCATCCACATCGTGGGCGATGGTGCCGTGCCCCATGTCACCATGGCGGCCAACGTGCGCCACGGCCGCGGTGCCGCGGCGGCGGCCGCTCCGGCATCTCCCGCCGAGCCGGAGAACCTGCTGGCCGGTGTCAAGAACATCATCGCCGTTTCGAGCGGAAAGGGCGGTGTGGGCAAATCCACCATCGCCGTCAACCTGGCCGTAGCCCTGGCCAGGATGGGTGCCAAGGTGGGCCTGGTGGACACCGACATCTACGGGCCGTCCATCCCCACCATGTTCGCCACTACCGAACGCCCCAACATCACGACCAAGCGCAAGCTGGTGCCGATCGAGAAATACGGGGTGAAGCTGCTGTCCATGGGTTTCCTGGTGGACCCCGACCAGGCGGTGGTCTGGCGCGGACCCATGGTATCCAGCGCGGTGCGCCAGTTCCTCACCGATGCCGAATGGGGCGATCTGGATTACCTGGTGATGGACATGCCGCCCGGCACGGGCGACATCCAGCTCACCATCGTGCAGACCGTGCCCCTCACGGGTGCGGTAATCGTGTCCACTCCGCAAGAAGTGGCCCTGGACGACGCCCGCAAAGGGGTGGCCATGTTCCGCAAGGTGAATGTGCCGGTGTTGGGCATCGTGGAGAACATGGCGTATTTCTCGCCGCCCGACATGCCCGAGCGCCGGTACCACATTTTCGGGAAGGATGGGGCCCGCAACCTGGCCACCACGCTGGAAGTGCCCTTCCTGGGTGAGATTCCGCTGGAGCAGGCCGTGCGCGAAGGGGGCGACGAAGGGATGCCCGCCGTAATGCGGCCGAACGGAGGACCCGCCGCCGAAGCGCTTACCACCCTGGCCGGCGAAGTGGCCCGTCAGGTCTCCATCCGCAACATGAACCAGGATTCCACCCGGAAGGTGGAGATCCTGTTCAAGCCCTGAGCACCCTCAGGGTTTCAACTGCTGGCGGAAGAACCGCTCGATGCGGAAGTATTCGTCGTACCAGGCGTCGGGGTCGGTGAAGCTGTGGCGTTCCGAGGGGTACACCATGAGTTCGAAATCGGTGTTGCCGCTTTGGATGAGCTTCTCGATGTACTGCATGGCGTCCTGGAAGCCCACGTTGTTGTCGATGAGGCCGTGGAGCATGAGGACGGGGCGTTGGAGCGAATCGGCCTTGGTGAGCGGAGAGCTGCGGTCGTAGTTCACCCGGTCGCGGTCGGGATGGCCCAGCCGCGGGCCGGTGTAGCCGGGGTTGGCATAGTAGTAGTTCTCCCAGTTGGTGACGGCGCGTAGGGCCGCGGCGGCGTGGAAGCGGTCGGGTGCTTCCTGCACGGCGTACAGCGCCATGAAGCCGCCATAGGAACCACCATACACGCCCACACGGCCGGTATCCAGATAACCGCGGGCCGCCACATGGTCGATGCCGTCGATGATGTCCTCAAGCTCGTATTTCCCCATCCACCCGGTCACGTCTTCGCGGAATTTGCGGCCGTAACCCAACGAATGGCGGTAATCCACCTCGATGACCACGTAGCCGTTCACGGCCAGGAACTGGTGGAACAGGTACTCGCGCCAATAGCTCTGCGACCAACCCCGGTACACGTTCTGCAGGCTGCCGGCGCCGTGCACGAACACGACCACCGGATACTTGCGGCCGGGTTCCCGGTCGGGCGGATTGACCACCGACATGCTCAGGCGGGTGCTGCCGTCGCGGCCGGTGAACCGGATGTACTCGGGTTCGATCCAGGAGGCGTTGCGGAAGCGCTCGGGCACGCTGTTGGTCAAGCGGGTCTCCCGGTCGGGCCGGCGCAGGTCCAGGGCGAAGAGGTCGGCCGGGTCGTTGAACCCGGTGGTGCGGCTGTACACCACATGGCGCTTGTCGGGGCTGAGCTGGAACCCGCTGCGGAAGGCCGCCGTGCCGGTCAATTTGCGGATGCGCCCGGTGCGGGTGTCGTGCTGGTACAGATGCCGCTCGCCCGGATCCACCTCGGTGGTGGCGTACAGCACGGTGGTGGCATCGATCCAGGTGAGCCAGTCGATCTCCCACTCGCCTTTGGTGTGCTGGATGAGCCCGGACCCGTCGGCTTTCGCGGTGTACAGATGGTTCCACCCGCTCTGCTCGCTGGTGAACGCCAGGGTTTCGGTGCCGGTGAGGAACTGCAGGTCGTTGAACCCGGATGCGATCCATCCCCGGGTGCTGTCCACGAAGACGGTGCGGTAGCTGGCATCGGTGAGGTCGTAGGTGCCGATCTCGCGGCGTTTCATCCATACATCGGTCTGGTCAACGGCCAGGTACCGGCCCGAAGCGCTGACCGGCAGGCCACGGATGAGCAGCTGCCCCTCGATGAGCTGCGACACGCGGTTGTCGGACAGGTCGATGACGGACAAGGTGACATGGGCCCAATCGCGGCGGCTGCCGGCCGGTTCCACGAATTTGCCCACGTACTCGGGGAAGAAGATTTCGCGGGCGGAGGAGTTGTCGCTGGTGGTGACGATGAGTTTGGTGTTGCCGTGGGCCCAGCCGCGCACTTGGTAACCGGGAGCGTCGGCCGCCTTGCGGGTGACCTGCTGGGTGAGCAGCGAATCGAGCCGGATGACCCATACATCGCCGGCGGCGGTGAAGGCGATGCGTTTGCTGTCGCTGCTCCAGACCGGGCCACCGGCGTTGTCGGCGGCGGAGAACAGCAGGCGGCGGCCGCTGCCGTCGGCGTTGGCCAGGTACAGGTTTCCGCGTTGGGCCTGCACGGTCCATTTGCCGTCGGGCGAGGCGGTGGGGCCGCCGAACATACCGGGTGCCGGTTGCGCTTTTGCGGTTCCGGTACCGTCGAATTTCACGGTGTAGGCCTCGTTGGGGCCCATGGCGTCTTCATTGCCCATGTACCGGATGCCGGCGCCGTCGGGCAGGAACCCGGCGAAGGTGGGTCGCACGCCCGGCAGATAGGGCTCGTGGAAGATGGTGCGCAGTTGCAGGGTGTCCACGCCTTGGGCGAGGACTAACGCCGGTGCGGCCAGGATCAGGAGTAGGGAAAGAACACGCTTCATGAGGAAATCAACGCTTGGATGCGGTGGTGAGGTTGTCGTGGCCGGTGGCCGTTATGGCGATGTTGTCTTCGATGCGGATGCCCCCGAAACCGGACATGCGCGCCAGCCGGTCGGTATCCAGGTACCGGGCTTGGGCGTGGTCGGCCATGGCGGGCCCGAGCAAGGCGGGTATGCAGTAGATGCCCGGTTCGATGGTGACCACCATGCCGGGTTCGAGCACGCGGCGGGTGCGCAGGTAGCGCAGCCCCGGCCGGTCGATGCGGGTTACGCCTTTGGGATACCCGCCGGGATCGTGGGTGTCCAAGCCGAGGAAATGGCCCAGCCCGTGCGGGAAGAACAGGGCGAAGATGTTGTGCTCCATGAGCTCGTCGATGCCTCCCTTCACATATCCCAGGTTCGAGAGCCCTTCGAGCAGGGTGCGGCAGGCGCCCAGGTGGAGGTCTTCCATGGCCACGCCGGGTGCGGCGCCGGCGATGGCGCCTTCCTGCATGGCCAGGCACACGTCGTACAGGTCGCGCTGTTCGGGGCTGAAGGTGCCGTTCACAGGCCAGGTGCGGGTGAGGTCGGCGTCGTAGCCGGCCCACTCGGCCCCGGCGTCGCACAGGTAGAGGGCCCCGTCTTCGAGGCGGCGGTGGGTTTCGGTGTAGTGCAGGATGGCGCTGCTGGCCCCCGCGGCGTGGATGCCGTTGTAGGGTGCCGGGTGTGCGCCCCGTTTGGCCACTTCGTACTCGAAGAGGGCCTTGAGCTCGTATTCGAACATCCCGGGCCGCAGCGCGGCGCGCACCGCATCCTGGGCGGCGCTGGCGATGGCGTTGGCCGTCCGCATCAATTCGATTTCGGCGGGCGTTTTGATGACCCTGCAGGCGGCGAGCATGTCGCTCAGGTAGCCGGTTTCGGCCTTGTAGCCGAGCCAGGCCAGGAAATCGGCATCGCGGCGGGCGATGGTATGCACCACGGTGGCTTTCAGGCCGGCCAGCACGCCGGGCAATTCGTCCACATAATGGACCTGGTCGGCGCCGGTGCGCGATTTCCATTCCTCGAGGGAGGTCACATACCCGTGCCAGACGGCGAACTGGGCGTCGCGCCGGGGGACGAACACGTGGTAGGCCCCGTCGCGCGGATCCAGCAGGATGCGGCATTCGGGTTCCGTGATACCGGTGAGGTAGTAGAAATCGGATTCGGGCCGGTAGGCGATTTCGGTGTCGGTGGTATGCCAATGGTCCACGGCGGGGGCGCTGTGGAGCAGGACGGCGCCGGGGTGGTCGGCGAAAAGGGCGATGAGTTTGGCCCGGTGCTGGTCGAAACGGAGGTGGTTCATGGCAAAAGGATGAAGTCCGAATCTACCGGTTCCGGCGGAAGCTCGAAACGTCGGATGTGACCGGTGTTCCAGAGCACGACCCGGCCGGCCGAGAGGATGCAGCCCAGGCCGCCGACCACCGTGGCCCAGCCGGGAAGGGGGTCGTCGAGCCAGCGTACCGGGGCCGGGCCACGGTAGAGGCGTTCGCAGCAGGCGGCCTGGGCTGCCGTGGCGCCGTGGCCCAGGAAGCCGCGGGCAACCCAGTAGTCGGCCCCGGATGGCACCGGCCGCGGCTCCAAGGGCCACGGCGCCGGCTCGCCGCCGTGCAGGGCCGTGCGGGTGCGGCCGTTGGTGAGGCCCACCCAGGGCGCGTCGATCACGCGGTTGTATTGGGCGGCCTGCACGGCGGCGGCCTCGTCCACCGCTACGCTGCCGGCCTTGCACTCCACCAGGAACCAGGCACGGAAGGCCTCATCATACAGAACCAGGTCGGCCCGCGTGCGCGCATCCTTGTGGGCGGCGGGCACGGGCAGCTCGAACCCGATGCGGGTGGGGGAGATGCCGCACCCCTCCACCCATTCGTCCACCAGGGCCAGGCGGACCCGCTCCTCGGGCCGGTTCGCGTATTCCTTCTTCAACACCGGGTTGAACAAGGTGCCGCGCTCGGGCCGATGGTGCGGGAAATACCGCATGCGGCGGGGTCAGGCCTTGGCTTTGGCCGCTTCCATCTTCCGGTTGATGTGCACTTGCTGCCAGATGCTCAGCAGGTTGAACACCAGGTAGTACAGACTCAGCCCGGAAGCGAAGTTGTTGAACATGACCAGCAGCATGACCGGCAGGATGTATTGGAACATCTTCATCTGCGGGTTGGCGGAGGCGCCGGTCTGCCCGCTCACTTTCATCTGCCAGACCATGGAGGCCGTCATGAGCAGTACGAACCCGGCGATATGATCGCCCAGCAAGGGTATGTGGATGGGCAAGGGGATGATGACGTCCGGCGCGGAGAGGTCGTCCGCCCAGAGGAAGCTTTCGCCCCGGATCTCGATGGCGTTCGAGAAGAAGCGCCACAGCGTGACCAGCACCGGAATCTGCAGCAGGTTGGGCAGGCAGCCGCCCAACGGATTCACCTTGTGCTTTTTGAAGAGCTTCATGGTGGCTTCCTGCTGCTTGGCCGGGTCGTTCTTGTATTTCTCCTGAAGGGCGGCCATCTCGGGCTGCAGTTCCTTCATGGCGGCCATGCTCTCGAAGCTTTTCTTGGTGAGCGGATGCAGCAGCAGTTTGATGAGGGCCGCGAAGAAGATGATGGCCAGGCCGATGTTGCCCAACCACTCGCCCAGGTAGTTGATCACCGGCAGAATGAGGTACTTCACGAAGGGCTTGGAGAACCAGTTCAGCCAGCCGTAGCCCACATCCACCATGTCGTAGGCGGTGGCCTCGAATGCCGAAAGGGCCTGGTATTCCAACGGCCCGGCATACAGGCGGAGGTCGGTGGTACCGGAATCGGACACCTTCAGGCGTACCGCCGCCGTGTAGTGGTGCACCGAGAGTTCGTCGGTGGGGGTACCGTCCACCTGGGCGGTGATCACGGCACCGTCGGCCGGTTCCACGGGACGAATGACCTGCGTGAAGAACTTGGTCTTGGTGCTGACCCAGTTGGTGGTTCCGTTGAAGATCTTGGTATCGCGGCCTGCGTCGGAAAGGATGACCTGCTCGAGCACGTCGCCCGAGTACACGTACCCGGATTTGTAGGTGGCTTCGGAAGCGCGGGATTTTTCGGTCGAATTCAGGCGCGACATCCATCCGAAATCGAAGGTGCGCTCGCCCATGAGATCCTGGATGCCTTCGAAAGCGATACTCAGGCCGATTTCATAGGTGGATGCGTCGAAGGTGTAGGTGTACACCAGGCGTTTGCCGGGCTCGGGTTCGAGCACATACCGCAGGGTTCCGGTGCCCCCTTCGGCGAGCACCAGGGAGTCGGGCACTTCGGCGGCGAAGAGCAGGTTCCGGGTGGAGATGTTGTAGTTCCGGTTGGAAACGAATTCGAGCGAATAGGCCGAACGGGTGCTGTCTGCGATGAGTTGGACCGGAGAGCCATCCCATTTGGTGTATTCGGTGGGTTCCATGTGCACCGGCCCGGCACCCAGGCTGGAGAACACATAGGTGTAGAGCGGGGTGCGCACCGTGGTGAGCACGGTGTCGGTGGCGCTGGAGGCGAAGCCGACCGGCAGGCCGGTTTCGGCGGCCGTGGTGGCGGGGTCGGCCATGAGCTCGGCGGCCGGTTGCTCGGCCGGGGCCTCGGCGGTTTGCGCCGCGATGCGGAGGCTGTCTTCGATGCGGCGCTGCTCGCGTTGGGCGGCCAGCTGGGCTTCGTCGGGGGTCATGTACCAGAACCAGCCCAGCATGATCAGAAACATGAGGGCGAGCCCGGTTACGGTATTGCGGTCCACGATATCAGAGGTCGGTGTGAAGGAGGAAAACGGTACAGGAGAATCAGGGAACGGGGTCGGGCCCGAAGCCGCCCCAAGGATGGCAACGCCCGATGCGCTTGGCTGCCAACCAGCCGCCTTTGAACGCCCCGTGTTTGCGCACGGCCTCTTCGGCATAAGCGCTGCAGGTGGGCGTGTAGCGGCAACGGGGCGGAAAATACGGGGACACCGCGAGGCGGTAAAACCGGATGAGGCCGATGAGCAGGTGTTTCATGCCGTCAAGCGCTCGCGCAACTGGTGGAGCAGCCGCACACAGTCGGCTTCCAGGTCGGCCCAGGCGGCATCGGCCCGCTTGGCCACCAACACCGCCTCGACCGCCGGCAGGCCGTCGAGCAGGTGCCGGTTGAGGCGGTAGGCTTCGCGCAGATGCCGTTTGAGGCGGTTGCGCACCACGGCCGTACCGAGGCGCTTGGCAGCCACAAATGCGAAAAGGCAACCGGTTTCCGACTCGTCGGCCATACGGTAGCGCATGTCCAGGGTACGAGCCGGAATCCGGTTGCCTTCGCGGAACAATCGGTCGAATCGGGCTTGGCCCCTCAATATGGAGGAGCGGGGCAGGGTAAGCGGACGGGACCGGTTATTTCGGTCCGCGTTCATCACTTACCGTCAGCTTGTGACGGCCTTTGGCACGCCGGCTCTTCAGCACGTTGCGGCCGTTGGCGTCTTCCATGCGGGCACGGAACCCGTGGGTATTCACACGCTTGCGGCGGCTGGGTTGGAACGTACGTTTCATGACGGTTTCTGTGGTCGGGTGTTCGGAATCGGGTTGGCCGGACACGCCGGGTTCAACACGGAAAGACCACAAAAATAGCACAAAAAACCCTAAATTGGAACTCTTTCCAATCCGGATTCTTTCATGCTCTCTACCCTGCTCCGCGCCTTCTCCTCGATCTTCGGCACCAAGTCCGATCGGGACATGCGCAAAATCATGCCCATTGTCGGGCAAATCAACGAAATCTACCCTTCCTTGGCCGGTTTGACGGACGAGGAGCTCCGTGCCCGTACCGAGACCATGCGTGCCCGCATCCGCGAGGCCACCGAGGCCATCCAGGCCGACATCGACACCGCCCGTGCCGAGTTGGACGCCCAGGACTCCACCCTCACCATCGAAGAGCGTCGGGAGCGTGCCGACCAGCTCGACGCGCTCGACAAGGAGTACCTGGCCGCGTTGGATGCCGTGCTCGACGAGCTCCTGCCCGAGGCCTTCGCCGTGCTCAAGGAGACCTGCCGCCGCTTCACCGGCAAGAAATGGACCGTGGCCGGCAACGAGATCACTTGGAACATGGTGCCTTACGACGTGCAGTTGGTGGGTGCCATCACCCTGCACCAAGGCAAGATCGCCGAAATGAAAACCGGGGAAGGAAAAACCCTGGTGGCCATTTTCCCCGCCTTCCTGAACGCCCTGGCCGGCCGTGGCGTGCATGTGGTTACCGTGAACAACTACCTGGCCAAGCGCGATTGCGAGTGGAACGCGCCCATTTTCGCCTTCCACGGGTTGCGGGTAGACTGCATCGACAACTACGAGCCCAATTCCGAAGCCCGGCGCCTGGCCTACCGGGCCGACATCACCTACGGCACCAACAACGAGTTCGGCTTCGACTACCTGCGCGACAACATGGTGCTCAGCGCCGAGCACCTCGTGCAGCGCGGCCACCATTACACCATCGTGGATGAGGTGGACTCCGTCCTCATCGACGAAGCCCGTACCCCCCTCATCATATCGGGTCCGGTTCCGGTCGATACCCAATCGGCCAAGTACCTCGAGCTCAAGCCCCGGGTGGCGGCCCTGGTGGAAGCCCAGAAGAAGCTCATCGCCAAATACATGACCGACTTCCCCGCCGTGCTGGCCTCGGGCGACGAGGAGCAGGCCGGGCTCATGCTCTTCCGGGCCCGCCGCGGGTTTCCCAAGAACAAGCAGTTCCAGAAATACATGCAGGAGCCGGCTTATGCCAAGCTCACGCAGAAAACCGAATACGTCTACCTGCAAGACAGCGGCCGCAACATGGGCGTGGTCGACGAGGAGATGTACTATTCGGTGGATGTGAAGCAGAATTCCCTGGAAATGACCGACAAAGGCCGGGAATTGATCACCCGGGCCGACGAAGACCCCGACTTCTTCATCATTCCGGACATGGGGCAGGAAACCGCCCTCATCGAGGAGTGGGCCGATGCCCAACGGCAGGCCGGCGTGCCCGAGGCCGACATCCGTCGCGAGCGGGCCGAAAAGATGCAGGCGCTGAACCTGCGGTTCGCCGAACGGGCCGACCGCATCCACTCGGTCAACCAGTTGCTCAAAGCCTACACCCTCTTCGAAAAAGACGACGAGTACATCGTCCAGGAAGGCAAAGTGCTCATCGTGGATGAGCATACCGGCCGGGTGATGCAGGGCCGCCGCTACTCCGACGGGCTGCACCAGGCCATCGAAGCCAAGGAGAACGTGAAGGTGGAGGCGAGCACGCAGACCTACGCCACCATCACGCTGCAGAACTACTTCCGCATGTACCACAAGATCTCGGGCATGACGGGTACCGCCTCGACCGAAGAGGCGGAGTTCTTCCAGATCTACAAATTGGAAGTGGTGGAGATTCCCACCAACAAGCCCGTTACCCGGAAAGACCTGGAAGACAAGGTCTTCAAGACCAAGCGGGAGAAATTCAACGCCGTGATCGCCAAGATCCGCGAGTACCATGCCAAAGGGCAGCCGGTATTGGTGGGTACCACCTCGGTGGAGGTATCCGAAATGCTCAGCCGCATGCTGCAGCGTACCGGTGTGCCGCACAACGTGCTCAACGCCAAACAGCACCAACGCGAAAGCGAGATCGTGGCGCAGGCGGGGCAGCGGGGCGGTGTGACCATCGCCACCAACATGGCCGGCCGCGGTACCGACATCAAACTGGGCGAAGGCATCTATGAATTGGGCGGGTTGGCCATTCTGGGCACCGAGCGCCACGAATCGCGCCGGATCGACCTGCAGCTGAGGGGCCGGTCGGGTCGCCAGGGCGACCCCGGCGAATCGCAGTTCTATGTGTCGCTCGAAGACGACCTCATGCGCATGTTCGGTTCCGACCGCATCATGAACGTGATGGAGCGCCTGAAATTCGAGGAAGGCGAGGTGATCGAGCATCCTTGGGTGACCAAGTCCTTGGCCCGTGCCCAGACCAAAGTGGAGCAGAACAACTTCGGCATCCGGAAACGGCAGCTGGAATACGACGACGTGCTCAACAACCAGCGGAACGTGGTGTACGGTCGGCGCAAGCACGCCCTGCTTGGCGACCGCATCGGTGGCGACCTGCTCAACATGCTGCAGGACGTGGTGGCCGGTTATATCGAAGAGCATTACAGCCGCGGCGAGTACGAAGACATCGCCGAGAAAATGATGCGTAACCTGGCGGTGGACGCCCAGCCCGAAGACGATTGGAACCGGATCGGTGCCGACGGCCTTCTCGACCGCCTCACCGAGGCCGCACTCGAGGCCTACCGCACCAAGAGCGCCATGCTGGTGGAGCCCTTCGCCCGCGTGGTGGCCCAGATCCGCGACAGCCAGGCCGAGCAGAAACCCAGTGCCGTGCAGATCATCTTCACCGATGGCAGCAAGCGCCTGCGGGTGGTTGTGGAAATTGCCAAAGCCATCGAATCGGAGGGCAAGGAACTGATCCGTGCCCTGGAACGCACCGTGGTATTGGCCGTGATCGACGAAAAATGGATGGAACACCTGCGCGACCTCGATGCCGTGAAAGAAGGCATCGGATTGCGGGCTTTCGGTCAGAAAGACCCCCTGCTCGAATACAAACGGGAAGCCTTCTCCATGTTCCAGACCTTGGTCGAAGACATGAACGAGGAGATCCTGGGCATGGTCTGGAAGGCCGTGCCGGAGGGTACGCCCGATGCCGAACGGTTGCAGCAGGCCAAGCCGCCCGTGCAGAAGAAACTGGATCTGAGCAAGCTCAAAACCCGCCACGATTCGTCGGAAGGCCTGGGTATCAAGTTCGACGGTGGCTCCAGCACGGCGCCCAAACCGCCCGCAACGGGCCCCAACGCACCGAAAGCGGCCCCCATCCACGTGGGGCCGAAAATCGGCCGCAACGACCCCTGCCCTTGCGGATCGGGCAAGAAGTACAAGAACTGCCACGGCGCCAACGCGTGAGGCCCGGCCTCTGGCTGCTGTTCGGGTTGATGGTCCTGCCGGTGCATGCATCGGCAGGAACCGATACCCTTCGGGTGGAGATGGAAGACGTGACGGTCTCCACCACCCGGTCCACCCGGTCGATCGCCGATATTCCGACCCGGGTGGAGGTGATCGCCGGTGAGGAACTGGTGGAGAAAGGCAACATGCGCCCGGGCGACCTGCGCATGCTGCTCAATGAAATGACCGGCATCACCGTTCGGGGCGAACCTGGCGTGCTGGGCGAGTCCGGCATCCGCATGCAGGGGCTGCCCGGCCGGTACACCCAGGTGCTCAAAGACGGGTTCCCCCTGTTCGGTGGTATCGGCGCCGGTCTGGGACTGCTGCAGACACCCCCGTTGGATCTGGCCCAGGTCGAAATCATCAAAGGTCCGGCATCCACGTTCCACGGTGCGGGTGCCGTGGCCGGCCTGGTGAACCTGGTATCTAGGCGGCCGGGGCTCGAGCCCGAATGGCGCCTATTGGTCAATGGCACCAGCGCCGCCGGTGCCGATGCCTCCGCGATGTTCCTGAACCCCGGCAAGCGGCTGGGGAGCAGCACCTATGTGCAAGGGGGATGGCAGCAGGCCTACGACCCATCCGACGAGGGCTTTACGGCCTTGCCCCGTTCGGCCAAAACCTACATCCGCCAGGGGTTGTTCTCCCGTCCCGACGCACCGGTCCGTTTCGAAGTCTTCGGTACCTGGTCGCACGACGACCGCACCGGTGGATCCATGGCAGCCGTTGAAGCCGACAACCCTGCCATCGGATACCTGGAACGCACCGTTTCCGAATTGAAATCGGTGCATGCCGTGGTTCAGGCTCCCTTGTCGGGCACCACCGTCCGTGTGCGGGGTGGTTTGTCCGGCTACGCCAACCGGACCTACTACGACGGCAGGAGCCCGTACCGCGATCGGCACACCCGCCGGTTCGCCGAGATCACGGTCGGTTCGGGTTCCGGCCGGAACGATTGGGTGGTAGGCTCGGCCGTCGATTTCCAGAAGTACGGGCAATCGCCCGAAGGCGGAACCACCTGGAGCCTTTTCGGCAACCTGATCCGCGATCTCACCACGGACCTGATGCTCGAATCGGGGTACCGGCTGGACCGTACCCGACACCATGGCACTCTGCATCTGCCCAGGATGAGCCTGATGTGGTCGCCTTCGGTACGGCGGACGTACCGGTTGACGGGCGGCATGGGGTATGCGCTACCCTCGCTGTATGCCAACGCTCCCATCATTCCCGCCTCTTTTGGCGATCCGGAACGGGTGCTCGAATTGCGGCCTGCCCGGAGTTTCGGGCTTACGGCCGACGCCAACTTCCGCACCGAATCCGTCAATCTGAATCTGATGGGTTTCTGGAGCCGGGTGGTGGACGAACTGGCCGTCGATCCCGTAGGGCCGCATGTGGCGAATGCGCCGCAACCGCTCCGTGCGCAGGGGCTGGAGACCAACCTGAAATGGGAACATGAACCCCTGGCCCTCTATTTGGGCCATACCTACACGGTCTCGAACGCCGAGCTGGTATCCAAACATCGGCTGAACACGGTGCTGATGATCGAGGAACACGAGGCTTGGCGGGTTGGGCTCGAAGCGTATTACCATGGCCCGCAAGGGGTCGGCAAGGCCTATGTGATAGCCGGAGTCATGGCCGACTACCGGATCGGTGCGGTTACGGTGTTCGCCAATCTGGAAAACCTGTTCGATGTGCGGCAGACCCGTTTCGGGCAGGTGTATTTCGAAGGAATGACCCCCGATTCGCCGGGCGACGTGTGGACGGCACCCCTCTATGCGCCGCTGGACGGCCGTATCGCCAACGCCGGCCTTCGACTGGAGTGGTGAGTCAGTCCGGCGTCGGCTCCTCGAACCAGGAGGCGATGCGCCGGTTGGTGAGGCGGGTGTAGTTCTTGTAGTCGAAGTAGCGGGCTTTCATGCGCCGCTCCACCTCCCCTTTGCGCGCCACGATCTCGATGCGCCCCGGAGTGTCGGTCTCGTGGATCTCCACCACGATATCGTCCAGCTTGTAGGTCTCCAACACCGTGCTCATACCGAGGTGGATTGGCGGTAAGCCGTGGGGGTGGTGTTGGTAATGGCCCGGAAAGTGCGGTTGAAGTGGGTCACGCTGTTGAAGCCGCTTTCATAGGCGATCTGACTCACCGACAAGGCGGTGCTGTTCATCAGATGTTTGGCCTTTTCGATGCGCAGGCGGTTCACATACTCCGAATAGTTCATGCCGGTGGCTTTTTTGAACATGCGGCAGAAATGGGCCGCACTCATGTTGGCCACATCGGCCACCCGGTCCAGGCTGAGGGTTTCGCCCAGATGCGACCGGATGAATTCCTTGCTTTTGCGGATGCCGTCGGGTTCGTGGTGGTCCGCATCCACCGACATCTTCTCGGCCAGGCCGGAAATGTGCTTGCCGAAGATCTCGAGCAGGCGCACCACGGCTTCATACTGTTTCGGAGTGAGGTGGTGGGTGCCCTCGAACAACCGTTTCACATCGTCCACGGAGGTGTTCATGCCCGTTTCGATGAGGTGTTTCGCCGTCTGGGTGAGGTGTTCGGCCGTCTCATCCTCCAGGAGCACTTCGCCGGTCTGCAGGTATCCGATCACCTGGTCGTGCAAGGTGACCGGTACGGCCGATACATGGATGCCCGCGAAACAACTGTGGTGCAGGGTCTGCCCCGATTCGCGTGCCTCCTCCCGGATGTGCAAGCAGGTACGGCAGCCTTCGTTGTGCTCCCGCATGAAGGAACAGAAGGCGCTCTCGGCGGGGTCGCCCTGGGCACCGGCCGTGTGCACGGCACGAAGATGTAGCGGAAGCCGGGTGACTTCCCGGTACGCATCCTCATATTCGCGAAACACTTCGGACCGGCCGAGGTCGGCCAGCAGCCGATCGATCGCCTGTTGTTCCATACCCCGAAGGTAGCAAGAATCGGCATGAAAGGCGTTACCCCAACCAGCCCTCGCGATCCAGATTGCGGTATTGGATGGCTTCGGCCACATGGTGGGTGCGGATGCGTTCGGATGCCTCCAGGTCGGCGATGGTGCGGGCCACTTTCAGGATGCGGTCGTACGCGCGGGCGCTCAAACCGAGTTGGGTGATGGCCCGCTTGAGCAAGGTGGTGCCGGCCTCGTCGGGCAGGCAGATGCGCCGCACTGCCCGTGCCGGCATCTGTGCGTTGCAATGGATGCCCGGCATGCCCAGAAATCGGGCTTCCTGCAGCTTCCGTGCCGCCACCACCCGCTCCCGTATGGCCGCCGACGCTTCCGACTCCTGCCGCGATACCACCTCGTCCACCCCAAGTTTGGGTACTTCGATGTGCAGGTCTATGCGGTCGAGCAGGGGGCCGCTGATCTTGGCCAGATACCGCTGCATGGCCAATTGCTGGGTTCCGCTGGCCGCCCCCGGGTCGAACCAGTCGCCCGTGGGCGACGGATTCATGCTGGCCACCAGCATGATGCGGGCCGGATAGCGGATGGACAGCTTGGCCCGCGATACCGACACGAACCCGTCTTCGAGAGGCTGGCGCATCACTTCCAGCGCGCCCCGTTTGAACTCGGGTAGTTCGTCCAGGAACAGCACGCCGTTATGCGCCAAGGAGATCTCGCCCGGCCGGGGATGGCTGCCTCCGCCGATCAGGGCGATGTCGGATATGGTATGATGCGGAGACCGGAACGGGCGGGTGGTCACCAGGGCCTGGGCCCGTGGCAACAGGCCCGATACCGAGTGGATGCGGGTGGTCTCCAACGCTTCTTCCAGCGAGAACGGTGGCAGTATGCCCGGCAACCGCCGGGCCATCATGGTTTTGCCCGACCCCGGCGGCCCCACCAGGATCAGGTTGTGCCCCCCCGCGGCCGCCACTTCCAAAGCCCGTTTCACATTGGTATGCCCTTTCACATCGGCGAAATCCACACCGGTATCGGTTCCGCCGGGGTCCAGCAGGGCTGTGGGGTCGAGCACGACAGGTTCGGGGCTGTAGCGGCCGTTGAGCACGCCGGCGGCTTCCTCCAGGGTCTTGGCCGCCACCACCCGTATGCCTTCCACCACACCGGCTTCCACGGCGTTGTCGGCCGGTACCAGCACGGTGTCGTAGCCTCGGGCCCGCGCTTCCAATACGATGCTCAATACCCCCCGTACCGGCCTCAGGGCGCC
>JANJTJ010000010.1 GCA_024711145.1 Balneolales bacterium | reverse complement strand
GGGTGGCGGATGCCGACGCAGCCCGCCGCCCGGCCTTTGTGGTGGGCGGCAGCACCCTGCATGTGCAGGCGCTGGTGTGGCCCATGGATGCGCTGCCGCCCGCCTCGGCGGCCAACCAGGCCGAGCTGGCCCTACGCGCGGAGCGCGTGGGGCCGGCGGGCATGCTGGCCTGGTTGGCCGAGGTGGACGCCGTCTATGCCGCAGGCATGGACGGCTACAACCCGGCGCGGGTGTTCCGTGCCCTGGACGTCTGGATGCAGACCGGGCGGCCCTTTTCCTCCTTCCACCGGCACGCGGGGTACCGGGTGCCGGCCGACACCCGGGTGCTCGTGCTCACCTGCGGCCGCGATACCCTCTGGCACCGCATCGGGCACCGCGTGCGCGCCATGTTCGCCGCCGGCCTGGTCGAAGAAACCGAAGCCGTGCTGGCACGAGGCGTTTCCCCACAGGCCCAGGCGCTCAAAACCGTGGGCTATGCCGAATGCGTGGACCTGCTGGCCGGGCGCATCTCCCGTCAGGAAGCCGAGGAACGCGTGGTGGTGAACACCAGGCGCTACGCCAAACGCCAACTCACCTGGTTCCGACGGTGGGAGGGTGCCGAGTGGATCGACCTGGACCGCATTTCCGGGGCCGAAGCCCGCCTCATCGTGGAACGGCACGGGTGAAACCCGTACTTTTGCACAACCCAGAACCAACCCGTTCCGACCCATGTATCTCGCCCGCATCACGGTCACGTTGCGCCCCTCCATCCTCGATCCGAAGGGGAAAGCCGCCGGTGAGGCGCTCCATCAGTTGGGCTATGCCGATATCCGATCGGTCCGCATCGGCAAGCACATCGAACTCAGGCTCGATGTTTCCGACGAATCGGAAGCCCATGCCCTGGCCGATGAAGCCTGCCGCAAGCTGCTGGCCAACGAAGTGATGGAGGATTTCACCATCCACCTGGAGCGGATCTGACATGGCCCGGTTCTCCGTCCTCGTCTTTCCCGGCTCCAACTGCGACCACGACGCCTACCATGCCGTGCGCCATGTGATGGGGCATGAAGGCCGGTTCGTCTGGCACAAAGACACCGACCTGGGCAACCCCGATGTGGTGATCGTACCCGGTGGTTTCAGCTACGGCGATTACCTGCGCTGCGGCGCCATCGCCCGGTTTTCGCCCGTCATGCGCGAGGTGAAGGCGTTCGCCGACCGCGGCGGCTTGGTGATCGGCATCTGCAACGGCTTCCAGATCCTGCTGGAGAGCCACCTGCTCCCGGGGGTCATGTTGCACAACGCCCATCTCAAATTCGCCTGCAAAGACGTGTATCTGCGCACCGAATCCACGGCCTCGCCCTATACCTCGGCGCTGCGGAAAGGCCAGGTGCTGCGCATCCCCATCGCCCACGGCGAAGGCAACTACCATTGCGATGCGGATACCCGCAAACGCCTTCAGGATGAGGACCGCATCCTGTTCCGCTACTGCGGTGCCGACGGGTCGCTCGACGATGCCCACAATCCGAACGGATCCCTGGACCATATCGCCGGCATCTGCAACGAAGGCCGGAACGTGCTGGGCATGATGCCCCACCCCGAACGCGCCATGGAGAAGACCGTGGGGTCCACCGACGGCCGCTTCATCTTCGAATCCATGCTGCGCCACGCCGTAGCCGCCGCCGGATGAGCGACCGGCTGCACGGCCATGGCCTGGTCAAACGCTACCGCAAACGTACGGTGGTGGACCAGGTGAGCGTGCAGGTGTCGCGCGGAGAAATCGTCGGGTTGCTGGGGCCTAACGGCGCCGGCAAAACCACCACCTTCTACATGTTCGTGGGTGCCGTGCGCCCCGATGCGGGTACCATAGGCCTGGACGACACCGACCTCACACCCCAGCCCATGTACCGCCGCGCCCGCATGGGCATCGGCTATCTGCCCCAGGAAGCCAGCGTCTTCCGCAATCTGTCGGTACGGCAGAATCTGGAAGCCGTGCTCGAATTCCGGAAACTGCCCAAAGACGAGATCCGCGCCAAAGCCGACGCCCTCATCACCGAATTCCATCTGGAAAAAGTGGTGGATACCAAGGGCGCCCTGTTGTCGGGTGGGGAACGGCGGCGCACCGAAATCGCCCGCGCCCTCATCACCGATCCCGATTTCCTTCTGCTCGACGAACCCTTCGCCGGGGTGGACCCCATCGCCGTGGAAGACATACAACATATTGTGAAGCTGTTGAAGGCCAAAGGCATAGGTATTCTCATCACCGACCACAACGTACATGAGACCCTGGCCATAACCGACCGCGCCTACCTCATGTTCGAGGGGCGGATCCTGAAAGAGGGTACCGCCCAATTCCTGGCCGAAGACGAAGAGGCGCGCCGGTTGTATCTGGGCCGCACCTTCCGTTTGGACCGTTACCAACCCCAAACCTGACCCTGAATCGCCATGATCGACGAAATCTCCGTGGAAGACCTCGACGCCCGCCTCAAGGCCGGCGAGAACCTGTTCGTACTGGACGTGCGGGAAGAGGACGAGTATGAAGCCGCCAACATCGGCGCCACCCTCATTCCGTTGAGCCAGCTGGAAGACCGCTTGGGCGAATTGGCCGCCTACAAGGATGCGGAATTCGTGGTGCACTGCCGCAGCGGGGCCCGCAGTGCCCGGGCTTGCGCGTTCCTGAAATCGCACGGATTCGCGAATCCGGTGAACCTGAAGGGCGGCATCATGGAATGGGCCCGCGTGATCGACCCGACCCTGGTGGTCTTCTGAGGCCCGGCCTCAGGCGTTCGCCGCGATCTGGTTGAGCAACTCCTCGTTGCTCTTGGTGCGCCGAAGCACCGCCAGCAGGCCGCTCATGGCCTCTTTGGGTGCTTTGCGCAGCAGGTACCGGCGTACCATGTTGCGTTCATCCATGGAGCCCTCGATGAAGCGGTCTTCGTTTCGGGTCCCCGATGCGGCGATGTTGATGGCCGGGAACACACGGTCGTTGGCCAGTTCCCGGTCCAACACCAGCTCCATGTTTCCGGTTCCTTTGAATTCCTCGAAAATGAGGTCGTCCATGCGGGAGTTGGTCTCCACCAGGGCCGTGGCGATGATGGTGAGCGAACCGCCACCCTCGATCTTGCGCGCGGCTCCGAAGATCTTCTTGGGAATCTCCAAGGCGCGGATGTCCAACCCGCCCGACAGGGTACGGCCGCTGTTGCCGGCGGCGGCGTTGTAGGCCCGGCCCATGCGCGTGAGCGAATCGATGAGCAACACGCAGTCCTCACCCATTTCCGCCAGGCGTTTCACGTAGCCCAGGGCCAGTTCCGATACCCGGGTGTGGTTCAGCGTGGGTTTGTCGTTGGATGAGGCGAATACCCGGCCCTTGGTGGTCCGGATGAAATCGGTGACTTCCTCGGGCCGCTCGTCCACCAGCAATACCGCCAGATGGATGTCCGGATGGTGTTCGTCGATGGCGTGGGCGATCTTCTTCAACAGGACGGTCTTGCCGGTACGCGGTGGTGCCACGATCAGGGCCCGTTGGCCCTTGCCCACCGGTGCGATCAGATCCATGACCCGTAGCTCGATATCGTCGGGTCGGAAAGCCAGTTGGATGTGCTCCACCGGCATGATGGGCGTTTGCAGCTCGAACCGGCGGGCTTTGGTCCACCGCTCGAGCGGGCCCACATTCAAACCGTCCACATTCAGGCAGTGGCGGTTGCCTTTCACGTCCTGTTCGAGGTCGCCGGTGATGCAGAGCCCCGATTTCAGATTCATGTAGCGTACCTGTTCCGGAAAAAAGAACGGGTCGCGCGGGGTCATGGTGAATTCGTTGTCCAGGCGACGGATGAATCCGTACCCGTTGGCGGCTACTTCGACAATGCCGGCGTAGCGGCCGGCAGGCTGGGTGGGGGCGTTTGTGACGAACTCGGGAACAAAGGCTTTGTGACCTTTGCTCCCGGTGTTCGAGGGTTTAGGCCCCATGGGCTTGCCGCCATGAGGCCTGTTACGCTTGCGTTTGCGCATGCAGGAATTATCGGACGCGGGTGGATTCGTTTATCCAGCCGTAGCAGTCTTTCAGGGAGGCGTTCACTTGGATGCGGTCTCCAGGGCTCCAGTTCTGATAGAATTTTTCTTCCACAGACGGGGCGGAACGCTCGTACGTGCTGTAAATCCGGTCGATGGATGCACGAAGAGACTGGTCGGCACGGGCTTTGTCAAGATAGTCGAGTACCAACCAATACACAACTTTGTCCATCCGGGTGAGTTGGCCCCCGGCGCAGTCGGTCACAGCCTGGCCATAGATTTCGGCCAGCTTCAGGTAGGGAGCTCCCCAGTTGGGGTCGAGGCTGGAGGCCCGGCGCGCATAATCGCGGGCCTGGCGCAGATTGTCGAGGTTTTTGAAGTTCTCGGCGATCTCCATGGCTACCTGCTTCTGCTCGTTCGGTTCTTCGGTCTTGCCCAAAGCCTGGATGAGGAACTCGTTGGAACGGGCGTAATTGGCGTTCGAAGCGGCGATGGCACCCATGCGGCGGGTGTTCATGTAATTGGCCTCGAGGTTGAAGAGCGACTCGGCCATGGCGCGGGCCTTGTCGCGGTCGTTCACCCGAACATACAGGTCGTAGAGCTGACCCATGACCTCGGTATCGCCCGGGTTTTTGCTCAGGCGGTCTTCGAGAACCGGAATACGGTCTTCCGGATTGCGGAGCAACCGGTCGCGGATGTCGTTGAAGAACCGCACGGTGGTGGCGTCGGCGTGGGGCTCGGCCGTATCCATGAAGGTGAGGGCCGCGTCGTTCTCGCCGTTGCGCTCCAGCTGGGAGGCGATGTATTGCACGTAGAACCCGTCGGCTTCTTTGGTCACACGGGCCGGGTCTTTGGCGAACAGGATCTGGTATTGGGCCAAGGCCTTGTTGGCGTTGTCGGCGATACCGGTGTTCGACAACAGGAAACGGCCGTAATCGAACCGCCAGCGGAACTCATCGATCTCTTCCGGGGTGAAGATCTCGAACACTTTGTTGTACAAGGCGTTGGCCGAATCGAGATAGGTGGATTTGGCCACCGGATCGGCCATGTCGCCAGCGATGGCGACATAGGCGTTGATCATGCGGTCGAAGGTGCGGTCGCCCCGGTATTCGGCATTGCCCGGCAGCCGAAGGGTTTTCGGATGGGCTACCAGCAACCAGCGGCCGTACATGAGCAGCAGGTCGAAATTCTCGGGGGTTTTCGGGGTACCCGGCCGCATTACGTTGGAATATTCGCTTTGGAATATGGCATACACCGAGGGTGCGTCCAATCCATAGGGTGCTTCCGGAACCGGCGGGGTTTGGGCCGATACGGCCTGGGCCCCGAAGAGGAAGAGAAGGAGGGGAAGTACGTGTTTCATGACGTGACCTAGGTTTTATTAATCCAGTTTCCGTTGGAAGAACATCATTTCCGATAGGTTGAACGCCATGCGTACCCCGAAAATGCGCTCTCTAACCAAATCATGCGAGGTGGTGCCCCGTAGCCCGAACTCGAAATTCAGATCGATGGACGACCCGCCGGCCCGCGACGGAATGCCCACACCGGTGGTGAACAGCAGGGTCGACACGGACGTGCCGCCCAGTTCCAGGTGGCCGGTGTCGTAACTCACCCCCGCCCGATAGAGGAAGTGGTTCCAGAAACTGCGGTTGGTGCGCAGGGCGGCGGCATACTGCCCACCGAAGCCGACACGCAGGCGGTTGCGCAGCACCGGATCGCTGCCTCCGCCGAAGGCCGTGGAATTGGCCCAATCCTGATAGATGGCCTCGCTGGTGATGGTCCAGTACGAATCCGGATAGTAAGTAAGCCCCACTCCGATTTCGGATGGCAGCGTGGTGGCGCCGGCACCGAATTCCCGGCTTTCCACCCAAGTGCGGGGGTAGCCGTAGTCGAGGTCCACGTAGGATACGATGGTGTTGGTGGTCCGCTCGGGGTTCAGGTCCACAGCCATGGAATAGGTGGCACCCACGCTGAGGATGTCGTTGCTGCGGAACAAGCCGCGGAATTGCCCCTGCAGGCCGAATCGGTTGCCGAAGCCCAGGTGGCTGTCTTTGTGCTCCACCGTGGGGGAGAGCAGCCCGCCGGTAAGGAAGGCGTTGGTCTCGGTGCGGCGGATGGTGCCGAACACCATGGACGGTGCGTAGCCGATCGACCAGGAACCGGCGAAGTTCCATCCGAATCCGAGTTCCAACCGGTTCAACCCGCCACTGCCCGAAATCTGGTTCAGACGACGGATGGTGTCGTTCTGAGCCACATCCGTGTTCGGCAGCGTGGTGATGGTGCGCTGTTGGCCGTAACTCACCTCGGTGATCGGCTGCATGCTGAAGGAGGCACCCAGGGTTTCCCGCAGGATGGGGAACATGATCTGAAGGCCGTACACATCGAGCTGGGCGTTGGTGGCCGACCCGAAGCGGTCGGTCGCACCGGTGCGCCGGTAGCCCATGCCCCCGCTCCCCGTTGTGAAATAGGCCTGGCTCCAGAGTGCCGGGTTGCCGGCGTTCGATCCCAAGCGGAAGAAGGACGAGATACCGGTGGTGCCCATGGCGGCCGGACCCTGCGCCCGATAATCGACCGGTATGCCCAAGCCGAGCGACGAGTACGTGGTGATGCCACGCGCTTCGTCTTGCGCCGAGGCACCGGTTGCGGCGGTCAACGCCACCAGGAGGGTGAGGAGGCCGCGTTTCATTGGGAATTCAAGCGGGTGATGAGCAACCGGGGACGGTTGGCTGGCGACAGGTGGTTGAACAGGGCCGCAGGGCGTATGGTACCGTCGAAGGTGTCGGGTATCAGATAGATGCGGCCGAAGGAGGTGCCGTTGTTCACCGTACTCAGGAAGCCGTTGGTGAGGTTGAAGCGGTATCTGCCTCCGTTCCGGTTTGCCGACAGGTTCGGCCCTTGCGTGATGGCGTATGCCTCGGCACTGGCTTTGAGCACATACATGGCCAAGGCGCCGCTGCTGCCCCGGGTATGGCCGGCCGGCAGCGTGGAGGCCATGCGGGCGGTGTCGGCCGTCACTTCGAGCTCCAGACGCACCAGGCCCTGCGTGGGTACCAGGTCGGCGCCGAGGCCGGGATCGTCCAAGGCCACATAGGCCGTGCGGACGAAGGAATTGTCGATCAGGCTCACCGAATCGGGTGCTGCGGTGGCCGGCGGGGTCCACGCCAAGGAGGTGGCCGATTGGCGGATCACGTAGCGGAAGTCGCGGACGGTGGTGTCCGGGTTGTCCACATGCAACCCGGAACGGAAGGCGTTGATGTGCAGGATTTTGCCGTCGTCCAGGCTGCGAACCAGGAACCCGAACAGGGAGGTCCGGTAAAGGGAGTCGTTGTCGGCTGTGGTGTTGCGCGCGATGGCCTTGTAGCGGTCCACCCAGGTGGAGGGCAGGTCGATTTCAAGGGAGTCTCCGTCGCCGGGGGAGTGGAAGAAGACGCCCAGCGGTGCGATGTCGGTAACGGCCGTGGAGTCGAGGGTCCAGGTCGGGCCTCTCCATCTGCGGGTCACTTCCACCAGTTCGAACCGGGTGTTGGCGGTGGTGTCGCCGGTGATGCTGGAGACGAACAATTTGAGATAGACGCGTGCGCCGACCTGCATGGAATCGTTCCGGCCGGCCAAACCGGGCAACAGCAACCCCGATGTCTGGAATCGACCGAAGAGGGCGTCGTCGTAGGTGCCGGCCGAGATGTAGTTCAGGTTTCCGGAATAGGCCTTCAGGGCCGCGGTCTGCAGGGCCGGCACATCCAGGGTGTCGGTTTTCAGCAGGCTGGGGTTGGGCCCGAACGCATCCCCGACCGAGCCGGGGTTGTCGCATTGGACGGCCAACAGGCCCAGGCCTACGAAGGCGAGGGCGCGGAGGAGCGGATAGCGGGGACGGGATTCCAAGCGGAGAAGAAAAAACAGCGGTTCAGAGCTTCACGACCGTCCGGTAATACTCGGCGAACTTGACGGATACATCCGTCGGTGCGCCTTGGATCTTGTGGGCTTCGATGGTGAGGTCGGGATAGTGGGACTGCGGCTCGCCCGTGCGGATGTCGTTTCCGGTGACGATGTAATCAGCGTAGCGCAACCCGGCGCGGATGGGATCCACCCGGCCGTCGGTTTCGATGGTGGAGCGGTCGAACCCTTCCGGGAAATTCAGGAAAGGATAGATCTCCTCACCGAATGTACCGGGGTTATGCATGCTGTGGAGGTTGAAAACGACCTTGGTACCTTCGAAATTGCTTTCTCCGGCATAGGCGGTTTTCACCAGAGGGGCCACCAGACCGCCGAACCAGTCGTGGCAATGGATGAGGTCGGGTTTCCAACCCAGGCGTTTCACCGTCTCCAGAACCCCTTTGTTGTAGAAAGCCAGGCGCTCGTGGTTGTCGTCGTAGAAGGCCTCGGTTTTCGGGTCGTGGAAGAGGGCTTTGCGTTTGAAGTAGGTGTCGTTGTCCAGGAAATAGACTTGCAGTTTGGCGTTGGGTATGCTGGCCACCTTGATCTTCATGGATTCGGTGGTGCCGTTCATATCCACTTCGATGCCGGCCAGGCGGATCACCTCATGCAACCGGTTGCGCCGGTCGTTGATGGCACCGTATTTGGGTAGCAAGATCCGGATTTCGAACCCTTTGTCTTGCAGGGAGGCCGGTAAGAACCGCAACAGATCGGCCGTGTTCGTCATTTTGGCGAACGGGGAAATTTCGGCGGCGACGTACAGGATTTTCATGGAAACGGGGTAGTGATAACCGGGGAAGGTAACGATTTCCCCGGAATATCCACAGGGAGGGCTCAGGCGTCGGCGGCGTCCAACTCGACGAGGTTGGGGTCGCGCAGGCCCAGGCGGGGATTGCGGTTGCCCAATTCGACCAGATGGCGGATGCGGTCGGCATCGATGCGGGCCAGTTGCCCGGGCGTGAACCGCCAGTTCCAGTTGCCGGCCGTGGTGCCCGGGTAGTTCATGCGGTGTTCGGTGCCCAAACCGAGGAAATCCTGCAGGGGGAAGACGGCCTGGTCGGCCACACTGACCATGCCGGCACGGATCAGCTCCCAATGGATGTCGGACCCGTCGCTGCGGGTGTACACCCGGGCCCGGTGTTTTTCCACCTCGGGCGCCGCTTTGTACCAACCCTGGGTGGTGTCGTTGTCGTGCGTGCCGCTGTACACCACGCAGTTGGCCGAGGTGTAGTTGTGCGGCAGGAAGGCGTTGGCCTGGTTGTCGGAAAAGGCGAACTGCAGGATCTTCATGCCGGGGAAGGCGAACCGTTCGCGCAGGGCCACCACGCTGGGAGTGATCACCCCCAGGTCTTCGGCGATGATGGGAAGGTCGCCCAAGGCAGCCTGGATGGCGTCGAACAATTTGGGGCCGGGCCCTTTCACCCAACGGCCGAACTCGGCGGTCGGTGCGGCGGCATCCACTTCCCAATAGGCATCGAACCCGCGGAAATGGTCCACCCGGATCTCATCGAACAGGCGGAACATCTGGCGGAACCGCTCGATCCACCAGCTGAAGCCGTCTTTTTCCAAGACATCCCACTTGTACAACGGGTTGCCCCACAACTGCCCGGTGGCACTGAAGTAGTCGGGTGGCACGCCGGCCACTTTCAGCCGCTTGCCGGTGCCATCCACATGGAAGAAGGAGGGATGGGCCCATACATCGGCACTGTTGTGGTCCACGAAGATGGGGATGTCGCCGACGATGCGTACGCCTTTGCCATTGGCGAAGGCCTTGAGGGCCATCCACTGGCGGTTGAATTCGAACTGCAGGAATTCCTCGCGGGCGATCTCGGCGGCCAACCGCTTGCGGGCCGCATCCAGGGCTTTTTTCTTGCGGGCCGCCAAGGCGGGGTCCCAGGTGTTCCAGGGCTGTTTGCCATGCTCTACCGAACAGGCCATGAACAGGGCGAAATCGTCCAACCAGTAGGCATTGTCGGCTTTGAACCGGGCGAAATCGGCTTTCAAGCCGGTATCTGCGCTGGCGGCGAACCGCTCGGCGGCGATGCGGAACAGCCCGTCCTTGATGCGGAAGGCGGTTTCATAATCGGCCACCGGACCCGAAGGCACCCGAACGGCATCCACCTCGGCCTTGGTGAGCCATCCCGCATCCACCATCGATTCGGGCGAAATCAGATAGGCGTTGCCCGCGAAGGCGGAAAAGCTGGCGTAGGGCGAATTTCCGTAACCGGTAGGCCCGAGCGGCAAGATCTGCCACAGGCTTTGATGGGTGTTTTCGAGGAACTCGATGAAACGGTAGGCGCTCGGGCCGAGGTCGCCGATGCCGAAATCGGCAGGGAAGGACGTGGGGTGCACCAGCGTCCCGCAGGCACGTTCGAATCGCATGGATGAGGTTCGGAAATAGGTAGAGACAGCTCAGGCGCGCCGTTTCAGGAACAACGCTCCCAAGGGTGGTAAGGTCAGGGAGGTGTGAGCGGGTAGGCCGTGCCATTCGCCCGGCAGGGCTTCTGTGGTCGGAAGCCCGGCATTGCTGCCTCCATAGAAGGCGGAGTCGCTGTTGAAGACCACGTCGTACATCCCGGTTTCCGGCACACCCACGGTGTAGCCCTCCCTAATCATGGGGGTGAAGTTAAAGACACATACCAGGAAATCCGCCGGATCCTTGCCTTTGCGCACGAAACTGATGACGCTGTTCTCATAGTCGCTGGGGTTGATCCACTGGAAGCCGGTCCAGTCGAAATCGACTTCGTGCAGGGGCGCCTCCCGGCGGTAGATGCCGTTGAGGTCGCGCACCAGGCGCATCACGCCGGCGTGGGTGTCGAAATCGGTGAGTTGCCATTCCAGGCTTTTCCCGCTGTTCCATTCGGTCCATTGGCCGAATTCGCTCCCCATGAAGAGCAGTTTCTTGCCGGGATGGGCATAGTGGTAGGCATACAGGAGCCGCAGGTTGGCGAACTTGCGCCAGATGTCGCCGGGCATTTTGTCCAACATGGACCGCTTCAGGTGTACCACTTCGTCGTGGCTGAAGGGCAGCACGAAGTTCTCGCTGAAGGCGTAGATCATGGAGAACGTGAGCTGGTTGTGGTGGTACCGCCGGTAGATGGGGTCGAATTCGATGTATTTGAGGGTGTCGTTCATCCACCCCATGTTCCATTTGTAGTCGAAACCCAAACCACCCAGGTAGGTGGGCTTGCTCACCATGGGCCAACTGGTGCTTTCTTCGGCGAAGGTCATGACGCCCGGAAAGCGCGCGTGCACCACTTCGTTCATTCGTTTGAGGAAGGCGATGGCTTCCAGGTTCTCGCGGCCGCCGAACGCGTTGGGCACCCACTCGCCTTCTTTGCGGCTGTAATCCAGGTACAGCATGGAGGCTACCGCATCCACCCTCAGGCCATCGATATGGAAGCGGTCGAGCCAGTAGACGGCGTTGGAGATGAGGAAATTGACCACTTCGCGCCGGCCGAAATTGAAGATGTTGGTGCCCCAATCCTTATGCTCGCCCTGGCGGGGGTCGGCATGTTCGTACAGATGGGTGCCGTCGAACAGGCGGAGGCCGTGGTCGTCTTTGGTGAAGTGGGCGGGTACCCAGTCCAGGATAACGCCCAGGCCTTCCTGGTGGCAACGGTCCACGAACCAGGCGAAATCGTCGGGGGTGCCGAACCGGCTGGTAGGCGCGAAATACCCGGTGATCTGGTAGCCCCAGCTGGGATCGTAGGGATGTTCGGCCACGGGCAGCAGTTCCAGGTGCGTGTAGCCCAACTCTTTGGCGTAGGGGATGAGGGTTTCGGCCAGTTCCCGATAGGTGAGGTAGCCGTCCGGCCCCGACCCGTTGCGCCGCCAGCTGCCCAGATGCACTTCGTAGATGCTCACGGGGCGTTCCAGGCCGTTGTCGCGGTTGCGCATCCAGGCGTCGTCGTTCCAGGTGTAGCGGCCCACATCGTACACGATGGACGCCGTACCGGGCCTCAGTTCGGCATAGGTGGCATAGGGATCGGCCTTTACCAACGGCAGTTGGGTGAATGGCGAGGCGATCTCGAACTTGTATGGGGCACCTTCGCCCACGCCGGGTAGGAAGATCTCCCAGATGCCTTGGTCGAAATACCGGCGCATGACATGCACCCGACCGTCCCATTGGTTGAAAGCCCCCACCACGCTCACCCGTTTGGCCGCCGGCGCCACCACGGTGAAGCGGGTTCCCTTCACCCCGTCGATTTCCATCACATGGGCGCCGAGCAGGCGGTAGGCTTCGGTATGCGTGCCTTCTCCCCACAACTGCAGGTCGAAATCGGACAGGGTGGGCCCGAACCGGTAGGGGTCTTCCCGGTCGAACGCGGGTCCTTCGTTCGGATGGATGCGGAAGCGGTAGGGAAATGGTTTTTTGGGGGAAGTGAGCACGGTTTCATACAAACCGGCCTCGGCGATGCGGGCCATGGGCCAGGTTTTGCCGGTTCCGGCATGCACCAGCTCCACCGCCGCCACGAAGGGAAGGAACGCGCGCACCACCAGACCGCTCTTTCCGCCCTCGCCCTGCGTGTGCATGCCGAGCACGGCGAAGGGGTTGTCGTGGTCGCCGCGGGTCAGCGCGTGGATCTGGGGGGTGTCGAGCAGTGGAGTGGCCATGGTGGAATCGGTATGCCTCGAATATACATCCGGGCAAAACCCGGTACCTTCCGGCGTGCATCCCATCCGACTCATCGCCCGCCGGTATCTGGCCGGTCGTCAGGGCATTTCCTTGGTGAATACGCTCACGCTGATCAGCATCGGCGGGGTGACGGTGGGTACCGCCCTGCTGATCGTGGTGCTGTCGGTCTTCAACGGATTTTTCGCCCTCATTTCGGGCTTGCTGCGCAGTTACGACCCCGACATCCGCATCGAATCGGCCGAAGGCGCACCCTTCGCCTGGCCCGATTCCATGGCCGCCCGCGTGGCCGGCCAGCCGGAGGTCGTTTCGGCCGCACCCTATCTGGAAGGCAACGTGCTGCTGGCCCACGCCGGCGGCCGCGACAAGGTGGTGCTCATGCGCGGCGTGGAACCAGCCGAATTCTTCCGCCAGGTTCGGATATCGGACGACCCCGGCGGCTCGGCCACCGACCTCGGTCTGCGCGGACGTTCGCCCGGCATCCTGGTTGGCGACCAGCTCCGCGGAGCGCTCAACCTCGGCGTGGGCGACCGGGTGAGCCTGCTCAGCGCGGCCGGCGTGCAACGCAGCCTCACCGCATTCTCGGGCCCGCGGTACTTCACCTTCGACATCCGCGGGTTCTTCTATCTGCATTCCCTGTTCGAGGGATCGATGGTCTTCGTGGAATTGGAAGCCGCCCAACGCCTGCTCTTCCAGCGGGACCGCGTGAGCGGGGTCGACATCGGGTTGACGGATCCGGACGCGGCCGACGCCGTGCGCGACCGCCTGCAGGCGGTGTTGGGTGCCGGTTACAGCGTCAAAACCTGGTACGACCTGCAAAAACCCCTGTATGATGTGATGCGCCTGGAGAAATGGGCGGCCTACTTCATCCTGACCCTCATCATCGTGGTGGCCGTGCTCAACATCGTAGGCAGCCTCACCATGATCGTGATCCAGAAACGGCGCGACATCGGCTCCCTGATGGCGGTCGGGTATTCGCCGGCCGACATCCGTCGCATTTTCCTCACCCAGGGCTTGTGGATCGGCGGCATCGGTGGTGGCATAGGCGGGGCCTTGGGCCTGTTCCTGAGCTGGGGCCAGGACCGTTTCGGATGGGTGAAGTTGGCCGGCAGCGAGAACTTCATCATCCAATCCTATCCGGTCAGCATCGCATGGGGTGATGTGACCCTGGTGCTGGTGATGGCCGTGTTGCTGTGCGTGCTGGCCAGCCTGTACCCGGCGGCGCAGGCGGCGCGCACCCAACCGGCCGACGCCCTGCGCAACGAGTGAGTCAGGCCTCGGAGTAGGTGTCGGGCAGGTCGTTCTCGTAGAGCACCACGTCGCCGGCCTGCAGCCAACCCGACAGATGGGCCTGGGCTTCGGCCAGGGATTTCACCGTGAGGATGCGGTCTTCCGGAAAACCCGTGGATAGGATGCCTTCCAGGATGGGGCGGGTTCGGCGCGGGCCTACCAGAATGGCCGATTCGATGCCGCTGCGGCCGATGGCCTCGCCGAAGGCGAAGTTTTCGGCCTCTTCGGCCGGGCCCAGTTCCACCATGCCCGGGGTCACGATGCAGCGGCGGCCGCCTTCGAAGGCGGCCAGCACCTCCACCGCGTTGGCCGCACCGACCGGATTCGAGTTGAAGGCGTCGTCGATGACGGTAAAGCCGCCGGCCTGCTTGAGCTCGAGCCGGTGTTCCACCGGCTCGATGCGGGCGGCCGCCAGGGCCATGGTGGGCAGCCGCAGCCCGAAACGCAGGCCCACGCCCATGGCCAGCAGGAGGTTCAGGACGTTGTGGCGGCCCAGGAGGCGCATGCGCACCTCGGCGCGCTCGGTGCCATCCAGCACCACAGTGAAGGCGCAGCCGCGGGCATCGTAGCGGATGGCCTCGGCGCGCAAGCGGCCGGCCGAAAGCCCCACCGGAATCACTTCGACGTCGGGCCGGCCGGCCGCCATGGCCGCCACGCGGGCGTCGTCGGCGTTGAGGACCGCCGCGCCGCCCGGCGCCAAGCGCCGCACCAGGGTGCCTTTCTCACGGGCGATCACATCCTGGCTGCCGAAGGTCTCCAGATGCGCGATCCCCACGTTGGTCACGATGGCCACATCGGGTCGGGCGATGTCGCACAGTTCGTCGATGTTGCCGGCATACCGGGCTCCCATCTCCAGAATCAGGATGCGATGCGAGGCATCCAGCTCCTCGTTGATCACTTTGGTGATGCCCATGGGCGTGTTGTAGCTGCCCGGTGTGGAGCACACGGCGTACCGTTCCGAGAGCAGGGTCTTGACCATGAATTTGACGCTGGTCTTGCCGTAACTGCCGGTCATGGCCACGATCTTCAGGTCGGGCATGGCCGCCAGTTTGGCCTTGGCCCGGTCGATGAATCCCTGTTGGATGCGTTTCTCAACCGGTTCCATCCACCAACCGGCCACCCATACCAGGCCGGGTTGCAACAACGACACCATCACTCCCACGAACGCCAGGATGTAGGGATCGAAGGCGGCGTTGGGCTCCCACAGTTTCGAACCATACAGGCCCCAACCGATGAGCAGCGCATCCGCCAGGATGATGGGGACCAACAACCGTTTCACACGGGCGGTGTAGGCCAACGGCTTTTTCTCAGGGCGGCGGTACTCGCCCACTCCGAACCAGATCCAGGCGAACAGGGCCAACACCCAGGTATTGGCCGAACCGGTGAGGTAGGTGCGGCCGAACCAGAGCATGGCCAACAGCAGCAGGCAATACCAGGCATACACGCCCGAGAAGACGTGCCGGTCGCGGTGCTCGCGCATCCAATGCGCGTATTCGTGGCGTTTGTAACCGTTCAGTTGGAACGCGTGCACGAAAAACCGTGCGCGATACAGGGTATGCCGCACGAAGGCGGCCAACAACAACACGAGGGCCGTTTGCACGGCGAGTTGGTAGGTGAGGTACACGGCCCGAAAGATAGCGTGCCTTATCTTCACCTCATGAAACTCATCATACCCATGGCCGGCAAAGGAACCCGGCTCCGCCCCCACTCGCACACCACCCCGAAACCCTTGCTTCCGGTAGCCGGCACGTCCATCGTGGAACGCATCGTGCTCACCTTCAGCCGCACCATCAACCGTACGGTGGACGAGATCGCCTTCGTACTCGGCGATTTCGGCGACGATGTGAAGAAAGACCTCACCGCCATGGCCGAGCGCCAGGGCGCCAAGGCCAGTTTCTACTACCAGAAGGAAGCCAAAGGCACGGCCCACGCCATCCATTGCGCCAAAGAATCGTTGGAGGGTGAAGTGATCGTGGTGTTCGCCGACACCCTCTTCGACACTTCCGAAAAAGTGAATGTGGACGACGCCGACAGCGTGATCTGGCTCAACCATGTGGAAGACCCCTCGCGGTTCGGTGTGGCGGTGCACACGCCCGACGGCCGCATCACGGGCTTCGTGGAGAAACCCAAAGAGCTCATCTCCAACCTCGCCATCATCGGCGTCTATTATTTCAAGGATGGCGCCGGCCTCCGTCGCGAAATCCAGCGTCTGCTCGACGAGAACATCACCGGCCACGGCGGCGAGTACCAACTCACCGATGCCATCGACTCCCTGCTCAAACAGGGCAAGGTGTTCAAGGCCGCCCAGGTGGATGAATGGCTGGATTGCGGAACCGTACCCGCCTGGCTCGAAACCACCGAGCACATCATCGCCAAAGAGAACCATGCGTTCGATCCGGCGGCCTACCCCGGCAGCACCATTCACGCACCCGTGTTCATCGGGGCCGGTGCCGTTATCGAAGGCTCCACGGTGGGACCTTATGCCAGCATCGGCGCCGGCGCGGTGGTGCGCAACAGTACCGTGGCGCACAGCATCGTGCTGGACAAGGCCCAAGTGGAAGGCAGTGCCTTGCACGGCGCCACTGTGGGTGCCCACGCCCAGGTGGGCGGCTTTACCGGGCGGGTGCATCTGGGCGACCACAGCGTGGTGCAGGGGTGATCCGAGGGCTGCATCATGTGGCCCTGATCTGTACCGACATCGACCGGTCCCGGGACTTCTATACCGAGGTGCTCGGGTTCCGGGAGGTGCGGGCCGTGTACCGCGAGGAACGGGATTCGTGGAAGGTGGATTTGGCCCTGGGCGACACCTACCTCCTCGAACTCTTCAGCTTTCCCAACCCGCCGCCGCGGCCGTCGCGGCCCGAGGCGGCCGGCCTGCGGCACCTGGCCTTTGCGGTGGACGATGTGGAGGCCGAGGCGGCCCGCATCGGAGCGCTGGGCGTGGCGGTGGAGCCCGTGCGAACCGATCCGCATACCGGCCGGCGTTTCACCTTCTTCGCCGACCCCGACGGGTTGCCGCTGGAACTGTACGAGGGTTGACGCCCCCTACTTGATCATCGTGATCACGCAGTTCAGGTGGTGCAGGATGTAGTTGGTAACCCCGCCCGAGAGCAAGTCGGTGATGCGCCACTGGTAATCGGCCCCGCCCATGATCACATGGCCGATGCCGTTCTTGCGGGCCGCATCCACGATCACTTCGCGCGGTTCGCCGATGGCCACCAGGGTGCTTACGGTGTCGGCCGATCCCGCTTCCCGCAGAAACCGCTCTTTGGCCTCGCGGAGAACGGTCTTGCTGCGTTCGTTGGCTACGGGATCGGGCTTCTTCTGGCGGGGGTCGGGAATTACGGTAAGCAGCAGCACTTCCGGTTTCGGATCGAGCTGCCGGTACAGTTTGGCGGCGTAATCCACGGCCTGGGAGGCGTAGGTCGAACCGTCGGTGGCGATCATCCAGCGTTCGGGTAGGCTCATGCGTGGTCCAGGTCTTGTCGTTCGTTGATTCCGGCCAGAACCCGGTGCGCCTGCTCATGTTCCGCTTCGGGCTCCATGTGCACGGTGACGACGGCGTCGCCCGGCACGGCTTTCATGATGCGCTTCTCGAGGGCGGTTCCGATTTCGTGGGCCTTGGACAGGGGCAGGTCGTCGTCCATGAGCACATGCAGTTCCACCCAGGTGGTGCTGCCCACGGTACGGTGCCGGAGTTTGTGCCAGGTATGGATGCCGTCGGGCAGGCGCTCGGCCAGCACGGCCCGGATGGCGGCGTCGGTCTCCGGGTCCACCCGGTCCATGATGCCGTGCACGGCGAAGCGGATCAGCTTGCCGCCTTCATACATGATGTAGCCGGCCACCGCGAGCGCCACCAGGGCATCGAGTATCATCCAGCCGGTGAACGTGATCAGCAACAGCGTGGCCACCACGCCGATGGAGGTCCAGACGTCCGTCAGGGTATGCTTCCCGTTGCCGATGAGGATGTTGTTCTTCTCGGCCCGACCCACCCGCATCAGATACCAACCCAACAGGCCGTTCATGATGCCCGCGCCCGCCACTACCACCATGCCTTCCATCAGATGGTCGGGATGGATACCCAGGATGAGGTTCCGGACAGATGTGTAGAGGATGGAGATTCCAGCGAAGGTGATAACGGCCCCTTCGATGCCCACCGATAGGAATTCGATGCGTTCGTGCCCGTAGGGATGCGCCGCATCGGGCGGTTTCTGGCTGAGGCGTACGCTGTAGAAGCTGAATGCCACCGCCATGAGATGCACCAACGATTCGGCCGCATCGGATAGCACCGTGTTCGAACCCGTGATGAGAAACCCGGCGGTCTTGGCTACAAACGACGCCACCGACACCCCCAGCGAGATGGTGATGGCACGGCGCACGCGCGCGTTGGATCGGTCGAGGGTGGACAAGCTCATTTGTGGGTATTTTACCCATTATCGGAACCATTTCCACGGCGTGCAGGGCATAGATCCGCGACATACCGACCTTTTCCTGCGGATTTCGCGGATCGCAGCGGCACTGGGGCAGCCTGTCTGGTGCGTGGGCGGCTACGTGCGCGATTATTACCTGAACCGCCTGCGGGCCGATGCCCCTGCCGACCTCGATTTCGTGACCCTGGGCCCCGGTGTGCGCCTGGCCGAAGCCGTGGCCGCCGACCTCGGCGAGGCCGCCCATCTGGTCGTTTACAAACAATTCGGTACGGCCCACATCACCTGGGAAGGCCTGGACATCGAATTCGTAGGTGCCCGGCGCGAGAGTTACGCCCGCGATTCGCGAAAGCCCATTGTGGAAGACGGCACCCTGGAAGACGACCAACGCCGGCGCGATTTCACCATCAACGCCTTGTCCTGGAGCCTGAACGAGGGCGATTTCGGCCTGTTGCTGGATCCTTTCGGCGGCATCAGGGACCTGCAGGCGCGCCTCATCCGGACCCCGCTCGACCCGGAGATCACCTTCAGCGACGACCCCCTGCGCATGTTGAGGGCGGCCCGCTTCGCCGCCCAACTCGGGTTCGACATCGAACCGGTAACCCTGGCAGGCATGTCGGCCATGGCCGGGCGCTTGGAGATCGTCTCCAAAGAGCGCATCCTCGACGAATTCAACAAGATCCTGCTGGCGCCGGTGCCATCCGTCGGGTTGGCCTGGCTGTTCCAGACCGGTCTGCTGGAGGTCTTCTTCCCCGAACTGCCCGCCCTGCACGGCGTGCAGGAAGTAGGCAACTACCGCCACAAGGACAACTTCTGGCACACCTTGCAGGTGCTGGACAACACCGCCGAAAAAAGCGACGACCTCTGGCTGCGTTGGGCGGCCCTGCTGCACGACATCGCCAAGCCGGCCACCCAGCGTTTCGTACCCGGCGTGGGTTGGACTTTCCACGGCCACGATGCCGTCGGCGCCGGCATGACCAAGAAGATCTTCACGCGGATGGGGTTGCCCTTGGACGAACGCCTCCGGTTCGTGCAGAATCTGGTGCGCCTGCACCTGCGTCCCATCGCCTTGGTGAAAGAGGAAGTGACCGATACCGCCCTTAGGCGCCTGTTGGTGGAAGCCGGCGACGACCTCGAAGCCCTCATGATCCTGTGCCGGGCCGATGTGACCAGCAAGAACGACGCCAAGGTGAAGCGCTATCTCCGCAACTTCGACCTGGTGGAACAGCGCCTGGCCGAAGTGGAAGCCAAAGACCAGCTCCGCAACTGGCGCCCGCCCATCACCGGCGAAGACATCATGCGCGAAACCGGCCTGCCGCCTTCGCCCGAAGTGGGCCGCATCAAAAAAACCGTCGAAGAAGCCATCCTGGAAGGCCTCATCCCGAACGAACGCGAAGCGGCGTTGGCCTTCATGCGGACCTTGGTGCCGTGATCTTTCGATATTCTGTTTTCAGGAGTCGGTTTTCGGTGGGGGTTTGCGCAGGTATTCGACCAGCCGGTGGATTTTAGCAGAGAGCACGTCCAGTTCCTTCAGATGCGGTTCGATTTCGGCCGATGTGAGCAACCCGACATCCGCACAAGCAAGAAATTGTGTCGTAAGCTCGTCGATGGACCCCTGCGCATAATTGAGGAATTGCACAAAAGCCGCCGGTGAGCCACGGCCATGCCCCTCCGCGATATTCGAGGGAACCGAAAGTGCCGACCGCTTCATCTGCGAACGATAATCTGGGTCGCGAATGGAGGCAATCCGTTTATAGGCATTCGCATTCATGGTCCGTGCCAACACCCAAACTTGCAGATGTTCCAATCGTTGCCGTTTCATAAAGCAAGATTCGCATACTTCTGACGGATTCCAGCCGAACCACACCGATTCCGGAACGATTGCGGGAAAGTGCCCTACTTTTCCGCCTTCCGAAAACCGACTTCCGACATCAGAAAACGAGGTAACGGGTGCTAACCAAATCCTACGCCAAAATCAATCTCGGCCTGCAGGTGGTGCGGCGCCGGCCCGACGGCTACCACGAGATCCGCACCGGGTTCGTGTTCATCAACTGGTACGATTTGTTGCGCATCGAGCGGGCCGAGACCACCGTGCTCCGATGCAACCGGGAGGACGTGCCGGTGGATGAGTCCAATCTGGTGTTGAAAGCCCTGGATCGACTGCGGAAAGCCACGGGCAAGCCCTTGCACTACCGCATCCAGCTCAGCAAGAACATCCCCATGGGGGCGGGATTGGGCGGCGGGTCGTCGAATGCGGCCGCCCTGCTCCGGCTGGTGAATGCGGATGCCGGTCTGGGGTTGTCGGTGGACGAGCTGGCCCGCATCGGCGCCGGCCTGGGTGCCGATGTGCCCGTGTTCGTACACGGCCGGCCGGCCCTGGCCTCGGGCATCGGGGAGGTGCTCGCTTTCGACGATGGCCTCCAGCCCGATGCCCACATCGTCACCGTGTTTCCGGGCACGTTTTCCTCCACCGCCGAGGCCTATGCCGGCTGCGAGCCGGCCGACGAACCCGAATTCGACCCGGCCCGGGTGCTTCGGGAACCCGTGGAGGACTGGCCCATCGCCCTGCGGAACGACCTGGAACCGCCCGTCATGGCCCGCATTCCGCTCATCGGGGATCTGAAAGACCAATTGTATGACATGGGCGCCGACTATGCGGCCATGAGCGGCAGCGGCTCGGCCGTGTTCGGCATTTTCGGCAGCGAGCACGCCGCCGCCGAAGCCTTCGAATACCTCAGGCAGGAAGGATATGCCGGCAGTTTGACCGCTCCCGGCTTCAAACCGGACCACCGGATCCAATAGATTCGGCCCCATTCCGTATTTTCACCGCCGTTCAGGGATCTACCAACCATCAGAAATCATGGCCAAAGCCACCAGAATCGAGTCCCGGACCGGACTCGACACCGCCTCCCTTGAGGCCGGCATCCGCGACCACCTCCGGTTCACCCTCGCCCGCGACGAATACTCCCGTACCGATTGGGACGTGTACCGCGCCACCGTACTGGCCGTGCTCGACCGCCTGCACGACGGGTGGCTCGAAACCCAGCGCGGGTACTACCGCGACGACCGCAAGCGCGTGTACTACCTCTCCATGGAGTTTCTCATCGGCCGGTTGTTGGACAGCGCCGTCATCAACCTGGGTATCCAGGACGAGGTGCGCACCGCCGTGAAAGCCCTCGGCTACGATTACGACCACCTGCGCGAATCGGAGGCCGACGCCGGCCTGGGCAACGGGGGCTTGGGCCGCCTGGCCGCCTGCTTCCTGGATTCCATGGCCACCATGGGAATCGCCGGCTACGGCTACGGCATCCGCTACGACTACGGCATCTTCCAGCAGAAAATCGAACAGGGGTTCCAGGTGGAGCAGCCCGACCGCTGGCTGCGGTATGGGAACCCGTGGGACATCGTGCATCCCAATGTGCTGCATCCGGTGCATTTCTATGGCGAATCGGTGCCTTACACCGACTCCGACGGGCGCCTGCGCTTCCATTGGGAGAACGCCCAGAAAGTGATGGCCCTGGCCTACGACATGCCCGTGCCCGGCTACGGCAACGGCGTGGTGAACAACCTGCGGTTGTGGAAAGCCACCTCGCCCAAATCGTTGGACCTGCGCAGTTTCAACCAGGGCGAATACATCGACGCCATCCGCGACACCCAGCTCACCGAGAACATCTCCCGGGTGCTGTACCCCAACGACAAAGTCTTCGTGGGGCAGGAATTGCGCCTCAAGCAGGAATACTTCCTGGTGGCCGCCACCCTGGCCGACATCTTCCGGCGGTTCAAGAACAAACATACCGACCTGCGCCAGTTGCCCGACAAAGTGGCCATCCAGTGCAACGACACGCACCCCAACCTGGCCGTGCCCGAGCTCATGCGCATCCTCATCGACGACGAGGGTCTGGATTGGGACACCGCCTGGGGCATCACCACCAAGACGGTGGCCTATACCAACCACACCATCCTGCCCGAAGCGCTGGAGAAATGGCCCGTTTCGCTCATGCGGAACCTGTTGCCCCGCCACCTGCAGATCATCTACGAAATCAACAAACGCTTCCTCAACCAGATCCACGTCCAATTCGGCGACGACCTGAACCGCATCCGCCGCATGTCCATCATTTCCGAAGGGGAGCAACCTGCGGTGCAGATGGCCACCTTGGGCATTGTGGGGTCGCACAAGGTGAACGGCGTGGCCGCACTGCACAGCGAGCTCATCAAACAGACCATCTTCAAGGATTTCGTGGAGCTCTGGCCCGAGAAATTCACCAACAAGACCAACGGCATCACCCCGCGCCGGTGGTTGCGCCAATGCAACCGGGAATTGGCCGACCTCATCAGCTCCAAGATCGGCGACGGGTGGATCACGGACCTGGACCAGCTCAAGGGTATCGACAACCTGGCCACCGACAAAGGATTCGTGAAGGCGTTTGCGGCCATCAAGCTGCGTAACAAGCAGAAACTGGCCGCCTACATCCGGCAGGAAATGGGGGTGAACGTGAACCCCGAAGCCCTGTTCGACATCCAGATCAAGCGCATCCACGAGTACAAGCGCCAGCTCCTGGCGGCCTTGCACACGGCGGCCCTGTACAACCGCATCAAGGCCGATCCCAAGGCGCCATTCCAGCAGCGTGTGGTGTTGTTCGGCGGCAAGGCCGCGCCCGGCTACCACATGGCCAAGCTCCATATCAAATTCATCAACTCCCTGGCCGCCAAGATCAACAGCGACCCCCAGGTAGGCGACAAACTGAAGGTGCTTTTCCTACCCAACTACAGTGTGAGTCTGGCCGAGAAGATGATACCGGCCGCCGACCTCAGCGAGCAGATCTCCACGGCCGGCATGGAAGCCTCCGGTACCGGCAACATGAAATTCGCCCTCAATGGCGCGCTCACCATCGGCACCCTGGACGGCGCCAACGTGGAAATCCGCGAAGAAGTGGGCGACGAGAACATCTTCATATTCGGCCTGAAGGTGGAAGAGATCGAGGAATTGCGCCGCAACGGGTACAACCCGCGCGACTGGTACCTCACCAACCCCGAGCTTCGCCAGGTGCTCGACCAGGTGCGCAACGGGTTCTGGTCGCCCGACGATCCCGGCCTGTTCCACCCCATCACCGACGCCCTGCTCGATGGCGGCGACTACTACCTGCTGCTGGCCGATTTCGGCGCCTACGCCGAAGCCCAGAAACAGGTGGAAGCCCTGTATGCCAAACCCGCCGAGTGGAATGCCAAAGCCATCCGCAACGTGGCCCGAATCGGCAAATTCAGCAGCGACCGCACCATCCGCGATTACGCCGACGAAATCTGGGGGGTTTGATGGGACTATGGGACTATGGGACTATGGGTCTGTGGGACAACCAACCACAAACCACAAACAACTACCCGGAGATGAAGAGCATGTTGCCGATACGATAGTGATGGGGGTGTAGGCCCAGGGTGAAGAAGAGGTCCAGGGTCTGCGCTTCGGACAAGGGTTGCCCGAATTCGCCCCGTTTGCGGAGCTGGTTCATGAAGAACCGCCCGAACCCACGCTCGGTGGTCATGGTGCTGAAATGGTAGCTGCCGCCCGGTTTAAGGGTGCGCAACACTTCGCGCAGATAGGCGGCTTTGTCGTCGAACAGGTGCAGCATGCCGAACCCGCATACGGTGTCGAAGGTGGCGTCGGCGAAGGGCAGGGCGAAGGCGTCGGCTTGGAGCAGATGCAGATGCCCCGGCACGGTGCCGTCGGACTCGAGGAGCCGGTCGCGCCCGATTCTCAGCATGTCCCTCGAATGATCCACCAGCCAACAGGGGCGGGCGGCGTGTCGATACAGGTCGGCCGTCTGAACCAACCCCCCGCAACCGGCGTCGAGCAGGGGGCCTTCCCCCGACTCGACGGCCTCTTCGGCGAAGCGTTTGTAATCGTCGGGCGTGGTGCCCCAGACCACCCGGTTGTACACGCGGTTGGCCACCAGCTTCTCGTAGAGCTTGGCTTTGCCGTCGTAGGCGGCGCCGGTGACATCGCTAAGTGCCGTACGGATGTCGGTATCGAGAGGGGCGAACCGGTACCAATCCAGGTCGGGGTTCACGAGCGGGATTCTCCCGATTTCGTGAGGCCGTTGAAAAGCACCAGGCCCAATCCCATCAGAAATACCATGCGGATCTGGCTGGCGGTTTCCCACCAGGAGGCGCGGGCCACCAGGTCGGCATCCACGGTTTCGGAGAAGGAGGTGGTGGTGATGGCGATGAGTTCCGGTACGAACACGGTGGCCGTGACGGCCAACACCAACAGGTAGCCGCCCAAGGTGGTAAGCACCGCATTCCTGCGGGCCGATTTCCAGCTGGTCGCCAGGGTGGCGAACAACAGCAGCAGCGTTACCGGATGGATCCATATCCAGAAGGTTTCGGCTTTCAAGCCGTAGTCGCCCTGGAACATGGACAGGGATTGCGGTGGTGCGGCGCTCCACTGGGGAACCACGGCGGCATGTTCATAAACGGCACCGCCGATCACCACGGTGAACGCCATGCAGGCAAGGGAATAGAGCAGATTCTTGAAATCCATGAGGAAGAGATAGGAAGTGATAGGTGCGAGGCGAGGCGCCGCTACGGGACACGCACCCTGTGGATTCCACTAAATCCTACGACTAACGACTAACGACTAACGACTAACGACCACCAACACGGCGTGGAGGATGAGGGTGCCGTCCAGCCACCCCTGGTGGTACCAGGGTGAGCTGCGGAACCGGCGACCGACCAGGATGGCGATGGTGAGGCCGGCGCCGAGCACATAGGCGGCCGCCAGGCCCGGGAGGGCGTTGGCCCAGGCATGGGCGCTTCCCAGAATGCCCGACAGGACCATGCACCCGACGGCCAGGCGTTGGGTGTTGGCCGCACCCAGTTTGTGGGGCAGGGTCTTGAGGCCCTGGCTTCTGTCGTAAATGCGGTCGCGCAGATCGAAAGGAATGGTAATGGCGAATACGAACAGGAACCGCTCGAGCACCAGCAAGAGGGTACTGCCTACCGGAACCTGGTGCCCGGCATGGATTACCGGCAACACCACCGTTGTGGCCGCCCAAACCCCGGCTATGAGGAAGATCTTGAGGTACGGCACTTGCCGGAGCCGCAAGCCGCCAAACCCCGGTATGGCGGGAAACTCATAGGCCAGCGTGAGCAAGACCAGGGGGAGCAACACCCAAAGCACTTCGGGCCGAGCGAAGGGCAAGGTGGCCACGAAGCCGAGCAAACCGGCACCCAGCGCCCAGGTCATCGGCCGCCGGTGCCGGTTGTATTCGATCAGCGTGCCGAAAAACAGCAGGCCCAGATAGGGTGCCGCGTGCGGTTCGAGCCCGATGCGGACCTGAGTGGCCACACCGAGGGCGAGCGCCGCCAGACTGACTAGGAAGTTGTGCCGGATCAGAAATCGAAGAGGTCGTCGAGCAGGCTTTTCTTCTTCTTCGGGCGGTATTCCTCGCGGTAGCCGCGATCATATGGCACGGCCTCGCGCGGGGAGGCCGGTTGCGGTGGAGCCGGCGCCGATGTAGCCGACCGTTCGATGATCTTGTCGAGTTCGCCGCGGTCGAGCCATACGCCCCGGCACTCGGGGCAATAATCGATTTCGATGCCGCTACGCTCGGTCATCACGAGATTCACATTGCAAGAAGGACATTTCATGGAAGGAAGATAACCAATGGGCCGATATCTCGGTCAACCGTCCTTCTTGCGCAATTTCCTGATGGCATAGGCCGCGCCACCGGCAGCCAGCAAGCTTAGGCCTCCATCAATCGGGGCTTGTTCGGGTGGGCCGGGCAAGCCGGGTGGCTGTGCGGCTAAAGAGTGAGCACACAGCACCAAGAACAGCAGGGTCAGTAGAGTTTTCATATTTCAACATTCAACATTTTCCATTCAACATTATTTGAGCAGCACCATCTTCCGCGTCAGCACGCCCTCGGCCGTCTGCAGGCGGTAGAGATACACGCCGCTGGACAAGTTCGACGCATCAAACGCGATGCGGTGCGTCCCGGCCGTCATCGTTCCATCGACCAAAACCGCCACTTCGCGCCCCAGCAGGTCATACACCGTCAAGCGTGCGTGGTGCGAGGTGGGAAGCGAGAAGGTGATGACCGTAGTCGGATTGAACGGGTTCGGGAAGTTCTGGGCCAGGCGGAAAGCACCGGGAACCGGTGAGTCGATGTCGGTAGATTCGCCCCGTTCCACAATCAGGGTGAATCGGGGTTCTTCGGCCGATTGGGCCGCGCCGTCGGGCACGAAGGCGATTTCCTGCCCCGAGGCATAGGTGGTGCCGGTGGTGTTGTCGCGCAGGG
>JANJTJ010000004.1 GCA_024711145.1 Balneolales bacterium | reverse complement strand
CATTTCCGACAACGGCATCGGCATCGAAGCCGAGTATTTCGACCGCATTTTCGTGCTTTTCCAACGCCTGCATGCCCGCGAGGCCTATTCGGGTACAGGAATCGGCCTGGCCATCGTGAAAAAACAGGTGGAGACCTGGGGCGGGCGCATCTGGGTCGAATCGGTGCCGGGCGAAGGCAGCACGTTCCGGTTCACCCTGCCCGAGAACGCCTATGCACAGTGAGTGGGTCCGGGCGTTGCGATTCGGCATACCGGTCTTCCTGCTGGTAGCCGCACTGGTGGGTGCCCTCACCACCCGCATCGAGTACAGCCACCGCCAGGCGCGCGACCATGAACTACGATTGCCATGGAGAAACTGGCCGACCGCATCGACGACGCCTTCAACCAAAGTGCCACCGCCACCCGCATCATGGCGTTCCTGATGGAGGAAGGCACCATCACGCACACCTATCCGTTGGCAGGCAACGAAGTGACCATCGGATACCGGTTGACGGGATGTTCGTACAGGGGCCGTTGGTGCTGCGCCAGGGCGGGGTCGGGTTCGTGGGGCGTTACCCGTATTTCTCCCGGAACGGGACCCATATCGGGTTCACCGCCGCCATCGTGCGCAAGGAAACATTGGTTCGGGCCATCGGGCTGGATTCGTTGGGCAACCAACCGCCGTACCGTTTCGAGTTGTTGAGCATCAGCGGAAACGGGCTGGAGCGGTCGGCCAACGATTCGCTGACCATCCCGTTCGGCGATTGGGTGCTGTACGGGCAGGACACCCGCCCGGGCACGATGTCCACCAGTTGGTGGGTCCTCATTCTGGGAGGGTTGTTGGCGGTAGGTCTGGGCGTGTTGAGCGCCGTGCTGGCCGCCTCGCCCGTGGTGCTCCGGCGGCGGGTGGCGCAACAGACGCATGCCTTGAGCCTGGCCAATGCCGAAATGCGGCAGATCGCACATGTGACCTCGCACGACCTGCAGGAGCCCATGCGGGTGGTACACGAGGCGGCCGACCTGACCGGGAACCCGAGGTCCGCATTTCGGTTGAAGAGCACCGGGAACACATCGCGTTCGCTATAGCCGACAACGGTATCGGCATCGATTCAGAGTATTTCAACCGCATTTTCGATTTATTCCAACGGTTACGGTCTGACGGGGCCGGTACCGGAGTAGGGTTGCCCATCGCAAAAAAATGGGTGGAGTCGGAACCGGACAAAGGCAGTACATTCCATTTCACGCTACCGAAAAACCACTATTCTCATGAAACCGGTCCACATCCTTCTGGTCGAAGACAATGAAGGAGACATCCTGCTGACAACGGAAGCCCTGGAGGAAAGCCGACTTCCGAATACGTTGGCGGTGGTGCGCAACGGGAAGGATGCCTTGGAGTATTTGCACAAACGCGGTCCGTTCGCCAAGGAACCCACCCCGGGTCTGGTGCTTTTGGATGTGAACCTGCCGTTGAAAAACGGGCATGAGGTGCTCGAATCCATCAAGAAGGACCCGACGCTCTGCCATATTCCGGTCGTGATGCTGACCACCAGTTCCTCCGAGACCGACATCAACCGGTCGTACAGGAACCATGTGAACTGTTATGTGACCAAACCGGCCGAGATCGGTGATTTCCTGCAGTCGATCACCAAGATCGAGGATTTCTGGCTGAACATGGTGGCGTTGCCCACCCACGCGAACGCCGGTTAACCGGCGCCGCCTCCTCCCCCGCCGCCGGCCGAACCGGCCGTTGCGCCCGACACACCACCCGAGGTGGAGCCCGCACCATGGACCATCACGGCCACATGCCGGTACATGGCCACCGGATCGAAGCCGGTACCGAACATGGCCGTCCATTCCGGGTCGTCGGGGCGGGCCACCTGCTCCATGAGTTTTGTGAGCTTGCCGGAGGTGATACCCAGCGCGAGCGCCGCCATGAGGTGGTCGGTGGGTTTGCCATAGGCCAGCTCGGCCGTGCGCCCCGTCTTGAGGCCTTCGCGGTAGGCCACCCAATTGCGGTAGGTGGTCTCGCCCGCTTCGGTGCGCCTATGGATGGCGAAACTGGCGATGAAACAGGTTACCGCACTCAGCAACGCCCCTATGCCCCAAGGCCCGCCGTAGGCCGCCGCTCCGAAACCCACCAGGATGAAGAACCCGGTGAGTATGGCCGACCAGGCCACCCCCTTCCAGGACTCCTCGTCATACAACCCGAACCGGTTGATGTCGGACTTGATGGCCGATGAGAACGTCGGAAACCAACTGTGCCACTTGGCTTTGCGGTCTTCCATCCATGTCTTCCATACCCGTATTTCGCCCAAGGGCAATTCGTTGAACCGGCGGGCGGCCACCTGTTCGTGCGCCAGTACGAACCCGGCTTCGGGGATGTCTTTGAGCCGTTCGACCGCCATCTGCCGGTCTTTCCTGCCCTCCACCATATGGATGCGCAGGTACCCGGCCCGCACGAAACCCAGCAGGGTTGTGATCATGGCACCACCCAGATTGGTGTTCATGCTGGTGAAATAGGCCACCACGGCGGGTGGTAGGTCGTCCGGTGCGGTGTGGCGTACCGGCGGAATGAGCATGCCCGGTTTGAAACGGCTGCCGTAGCGACGGAAGAAGATGAGGAAGATGGAGATGGGTGCCACCACCAAGGCCGGGGCCATGTCGCTGAAATAGGCCTCGAACCGGGCATCACGTGCGGCCTCGGCCACGATTTCCTGGGTGCGGATGCGCTCCTGGTCCATGGCGGTCTCCAGGGTGAACGCCGCATCTTCCACCAGGCGGTAATCGGGTACCCAGGCGCTGGGAAACACGAACCGGACGCGCAGGCCCTCTTTGCGGCGCACACGGCCGGTTTCGACCTGCAAGGCCCCGGTGGTGGCGGCCAGGGTGCGCACCGCCTCACGGTCGCCGTGGGCCCAGGCATAGGCATCGCCCAGGGCCGGGTCCGATTCGAACCGCAGGTCCAGGCGGAAGTTCTCGGTATGCCGCTCCCAGTCGCTCCCCAGCCAGGTCCAATACAGTTCGCTCCACTCGGCCCCCCGCACGATGGCACCCACAACGGAGTAGGTGACCACGAATTCGGCGGTCGTGTCCTCGGCGCGGTAATACCACCGGATCCGGTACAGCTTCCGTCGATCCTGCAGGTACCAGGTTCCGGCTTCCTTGCTGTCGTCGAGTACCAGGGGTTGCCCGTCCCAACTAACCCCTTCCACCATCAGATCCTCGAACCCCCGTTTCCGGATTTCCAGATGGGCCCGGGAATAGGACCCTTCGAACCGGTAATGACGGGTTTCCCGAATGCGGAGGATGCCGTCCGGACTGATTACGGCCTGCACGCGGACCGAATCGATATGCCAGTCTTTTGCGGTGGCCGTGCCGGTCCACAGGATGGACAGCAGCAGGAACAGTGGCATGCTGATAGGCTTCATGGCTTCCAGATGGGCAAGTCGGATTCGGGGATCCGGTCCAGGGTGGGCAGGCTGGCGTCTTTTGGGGACACCAAGGGATCGAGGATGCCCCAATCGATACCCAGGGCGGGGTCGTCCCATTTCAGGCCGCGTTCACCGGCCGGGTGGTAATAATCGCCGCATTTGTAGGAGAATACGCAGGTATCGCTGAGTACCACGAAACCGTGGGCGAACCCTTCGGGAATGTAGAAGAGGTGGCCGTTGGTGTCGCTCAGTTCCACGGCCAGGTGTCGGCCGAAGGTGGGCGACCCGCGCCTCACATCCACAGCCACATCCAACACGCGCCCTTCGGCCACGCGGATGAGTTTGGCCTGAGGTTGGATGAGTTGGTAATGCAGCCCCCGGAGCACGCCCCGGGACGAGCGTGAGAGGTTGTCCTGCACGAAAGTGGTAGCTATGCCGGCTTCGGCCAGCCAGGTATCGCGGAAGGTTTCGGCGAACCACCCCCGGCTGTCGCCCCGCACGGGCGGTTCGAACAGGACCAGCCCCGGAATGTCGTAGGTACGGAAAGGGATCATGTGCTCAACAAGGGAATGAGGCGGCCGAGTCCGGC
>JANJTJ010000110.1 GCA_024711145.1 Balneolales bacterium | reverse complement strand
GCGCCGCCAACAGCAGGCCGACCGACAGCAGGTGGATGATGTGTTTGACCATGATTCGGTTTCCTTATTTGATGACCGCGAAACGGCCCACTTTCTCACCCACGCCCGGCGCTTCCACATGGTAGATGTACACCCCGTAGGACAGGTCCAGATTGTCCTTGGTGAGCATGTTCCACACGTAGAGCCCGTTGTCCACGGAGTTGTTCACGTGGAGGGTCTGCACCAACTGCCCCGCCACGTTGAAGATGCGGATGGTGCATCGGGCCGGGAGGTTGGTGAAATGCAATTGCCGCTCCTGTTGCGGCCGCACCGGCGTGGGGCGCGTTTCCGCCAGGTGCGTCACGATGTAGGGGTTCGGTACCACCCGTATGCTGTCGAGCACCGATTTGGCCACGGTCAGGTCTTCCCGCACGGTGTTGGACGTACCCATGCCGAAAGTGAACTGGTCGGCGCTGGTAAACCGGGCGCTCTGCACCACATGCAGGGTGTCGCCGGCTTTGGCCTGGAAGTAGGAATCGGGTTGATGCGGCTCGAGCCCGATCTGCCAACTGACCGCCCCATCGGGCCCGTCCAACAGGTAGATCTGGTCGCTGTAGGTGCGGCCCGACTGCGATTCGTAGTACGAGGCCCAACCGGTGCGGTCACTGTGGTCCAGGTTCGGATGGCGCTGGATGGCGAATGGCACGTCGGCTCCGGTAGCGGCATCCACCACCTTGAAATCGACCGCCTGGCTGGGTAGGCGTTTGCGGAACCCGCCATCGGTGAAATCGGCTTCTTTGGCGGTGCCGAAACCGGGTCCGGAACCGAACACGATGGCATACCCGCGATCCGATCCCGCATGTGCGCGCACGCTGCCGCTGGCGGGCGTGGCCGGGTCGGACCAGCGGTCGGCCACCAGCTTGGGTGCCGTGAGGGCGTCTTCAGGCAGGATGATCCGGAATCCTTCCACGACGGGCTGCTCGTCCATGCTGCCGTAATAAGGATAATTGAGCACCAGGGTCTCGCCCGAGGTTTCGTTCACCAGGGTATAGGCCCCGCCCGTAACGACCGGCGTGCCGGCTTCGGTCACGGAGGTGTCGCGGATGGTCATCCGGTAGGTGTTGTTCACCCGGATGGCGGATGGATCCTCCACTTTCACCAGGATGTTGCTCGTGGACGGACCCGTATGGGTCACAGCGGGCGATTCGGCACCCACATATCCGGCCGACATGCGGCGGGGTATCACTTTCACGACGTTCACACCGGCATTGATGGTTCCGTCCGGATTCACCGACAGGTTGATGGGCGACTCGGCCGGCGATATGCCCGCTATGGCGGCGCCGCTGTTGTATGCCACAACCGCATAGTAGTAGGTGCGCCCGGGAATCACGTCCTCATCCAGGAAATACCGTTTCAGCCCGGAATCGTCTCCCAGATAGTATTCGGTGCCGTTGATGGGGATGGGGTGGTTGCCCGAAACGCCGTTCATCTTGTCGAACTGGGCGATGGGACGAAGGAAACTGAGGGTGCCTCGGCCGTCGGTCACCACGCGCGAATCCAGCAGGGCGGGATCGGTGGAACGGTACACCCGGTACCCTTCGAAGTTGAACGGGTTGGCCCCCAGCCGTGCCAGGTAGCGGTCGTATACTTCTTCGGCGGCGGTGTCCCAGTACAGGAGTACCTGGCCGTCGGTGTACACGGTTTTCACGACGGGCGGCGGCGGCGCGATGGCGAACTGGTAGTTGGCGTCGTAGGCGTTGAAAGCCTGGTTCAGCTGGGCTTCCACCAGCTCGATGCTGGCCCGGTTGGGGCTGGCCGGGTTGTTCGACTGCCCGATGGTGACCGCCACGGCGAACCGCTCGATGGCCCCCCGACGCAGCGGGAAGAAGGACGAGGTGATGAATTGGTCGGTATCCTGGGAGGCGTCCGTGTTGTTGCTGAACAGACCGGGAATCATGTTCCGGCGCCAGACGTCGTCGTCGCCGGCTTGCAGGTTGAGCCCGCCGGCGGGTCGGAAGGTGGCCGAAGTGATCCCGATGGCATCGGTTTCGCGCACGTCCGTTTTGTCGATGTTGCTCTCGCCCGGGAAGTTGGTAAAGGCGCCCGAGGTCGGAATACCGTCCCCTTCGCCCGTGTCGCCCGAGGTTTCCACCCCGTCCAGACCCACATCATCCGAACCGGCGCGCCAATCCAGGTTGTTGTCGAAGAAATCGTCGCGCGATTCGTCGATCATGGCCGACGAGGTGTTCGCATTCAGGAAATACTGGTCGAATTGGGTCACATCGATGCTGCCGGTGTACCGGGCCTTCAACTCCTGCTGGGTATCGGTCACCCGGGTTCGGAAGGCGGCATCGGTGGCCATGCGGTCGCGGACCCAGGACATGGGTACCGACATGCCCGGCCGGATGGTGTCGCGGTCGGCGAAAGACAGGATTCCGTTGAAGAACTGCGGGTTCAGATAATTCATGAACCGTACCGGGCGCGTCTGCACGGCGGTTCCGGTAGGCGTTTGCACCACACGCGACAGGGTGAGGTGGTTCGGCTGGTTTTCATCGATCAACCCGTCGAAATCGTCGTCCCACTGGTTCAGGTGCAGGTTGGCCACGGTATCCTCCCGTACCGTCATACCGGTGGCGGGCAAGGTCACCACCCGTCCCTGGGTCACCACATCGGTGGTGGTGGCGGGGTACCGGGTCAGGATCCGGTTGCCATCGTCGTCGATCAGAACGATGGGCGATCCGGGTATCAGATTCCGCGTGTTGAAATCGGAGCTCACGAAGGTGGGCAATACCACGGTGCTCACCGTGTTGGCATCGGCGTGGAATCCACCGCCGGCCGTGGTGAGCGGGGTTACCAGATCGGCGTTGCGGGCATCGTAGTAGGGGCTGCCGGGGATGTAGTAATCCATGTCGCCGTCGTTGTCGATCCCGTCGGTGGCGTTGCCGGGCGTTTCCAGGAAGCGCACACCGGCTACCCCGATGGCGGTACCGTCGAACTCGGGCGGCGATTGCGTGGGGCGCGTGTCGGTGAAGAAGGCCGTGGACCGCTGCTGGTCGAAGTAGGGCAGGTCGTCGCTAGGGGTCCCCACCCAATCCGCCGACCACAGCATGAAGGAGACTTTGTCGTAGTTGAACCAGCTGTCGTTCCGGATTTCATAGATGGCGAAGTTGACCCGGCTGATGAGGTTCTGGGTCCAGGCCATGGTGCGCGAATCCACGATGAGCCCCAACCCGCCACGGGTGGCGTCGGTCGTGTCGGGTAGGAAACGGCGCTCGCTGTTGGTCAGGTACCGGGCGTAGAGGTCGTCTCCGGCCCGATAGTAGAACTCCTGGTCGGCATTGAAGATGTCTTTGCCGAAGAATCCGTTCCAGCTGTCGGGCCACCCGGGATCGGTGGCGTCGCCCGTTTTGTCGGGCCAGGAGGCCGGCCAGGTGTTGCCCAATTGCGAACCCGGGCCGCGGTCGCTACGGGCGATCTCGCTCGACGCCGGGTTGAAATACCCCGGTATGGGGTTCAGCGCCCAGCTGGTGGAGGTCTGCGGGTTGGTACGGAAGTTGGGAACCACGACCACCGGGAACCGGGGCGTGGCCGATCCCGGTATCTGGTTGTTCACTTCCGCCCCCACGAACATCGACACGAAGTAGATGTAGCGTCGGTTCGTGTTTTTCGGATACTCGTAGGCCAACTCGTCCCGGTTGGCTCCGTTGGATATACCCTGGAACCCGTAGTTGTGGTAGGTGGCACGCAATTCGTTCGCATCGAGGATCGACTTGCGCCGGTCTTCGAACCGGGCACGTTCCGAACCCGGTACCTGGGCGAACGTCGTGGTCGCCACGAGGAGTAGGGCTGGAAGAAGAAGGAACCGTTTCATGCTGAAATGGGACATGGTGTTCAGAATCCGAGTGCGAAGCCCAACTGAACCCTCCGGGGTTCGCTGTACGAGGTGGGGCTTTCATAGAAGAGGGTTTCGAAGGTCTCGACCGGACGCAAGGGTCCCGTAGGCACCCCCGAATCCCCATAGACCGAGTTCACATTCCGGCGGTCCATCAGATTGTAGATGTTCAGGAAGGTGCGGACCGTGGTGCCCGCCACTTCGAAGTTCTTGTACAGGTTCAGGTCCAGGCTGAAGATGTAGGGCATGCGCGCCGAGTTGGTGATCACGTCGCCGGAGGCCGATATGCCCACCCGACGCGGGATGTCGGTGCCGGGGGTGTAGGGCAGGCCCGAGGAGAACCGTTGCAACAGGTTGAACCCCCAAGTACGCTCCGAATAGAAGAGGCTGGAGTTGAACACATGGCTGCGGTCCCAGTTGGAGGGCGTCAGGAATTTGGCCACGGCCGACCCCGTGGTGTCGCCGCGGGAGATGTTGGCGAAGAATTCGGCCGAGGGGTCGGAGTTGGAGTCTTCGGCGATGGAGAAGGTGTAGTCGAACCCGAAGGTGATTTTGCCCATGCGCTGGTTGAGCGCCATGGTCAACCCGCGGATGTTCGCATAGTCGCGGTTCACCCAGGTTCCGTACCGCACCGACGGTATGCTGGTGTTGTTCAACGGACCCGAACTCACGTAATCGCGCTTGTCTTCATAAAAGGCGGTGAGCTCCAGGCCCGTGCCTTCGTAGATCTCCTGCTTGAGCCCGATTTCGTATTTGATGCTGCGCTCCGGGTTCAGGTCGGGGTTGGCGAAGATGCCCTGCACACCCGAGGTCTGTTGCAGCAGGATCTGCTCGCCGTTGTACAAGCGGTTGTAATCGGGTATCTGGAAGAAGTACCCGTAGCTGAAATGGATGACCCCCGTGGAACTGATGGGATAGGCGATGCCCAAACGCGGCGACACGGCGAACTTGGGACTCGACGATTTCCAGAATCCGGCCGGACGATCCGCATAGGGCAGGTATAGGTCCGGATCTTCGCTGTCCACCGGAGTGCGTCCGTTGGCGTCGAAGTAGTCGAACCGGATGCCGGCGTTGATGATGAGGTCTTCGTACTCGATCTTGTCCTGGATGTAGGCGGCGAACAGCACGGGTTTGCGTACCCAGGCCTCGTGCCCCGGCGTGTTCTCTTCGGGTATGCCCAGCTCCAGTCGGGCGGCCAGGGCCGGGTCCAGGTCGTCCGGCAGGGTGATGTTACCGCCCGTGGCCAAGGGAGCCAGCCCGTAGTTGCGGTATTTCATGATGTCGGCCTGGAATTCCAAGCCGGTCTTGATGAAATGCCGGTCGTTCACCTGGCTGCTCAGCTCGATTTTGGCGATGTAACTGATGGTACCCCGGTTGAAGAAGCCGTTGTCGGTACCGTACCGGGCGAAATACCCGTTGCGCCCCAGATACTCGGGTGGGAAGAAGCCGGTGCGGTCGTAGTTGAAATAGCGGGGGTCGGTGGGCGAATCGTACAGCGAAAACCGGCTGCCGTTGTACCGGGTGGCCAGGTTCGTCGTGATGAAGGTGTTGTTGGTCGGCGTGAAGGTGGTCTTCAGGTTCAGATAATGGTTCTGCCGGTTGCTGCTGCCGATGCCTCCGGGCACCAGTCGGCGGTTGTGGTTGTACCCCCGGCTCCACTCCTCACCGTAGTTGCCGATCAGGTTGAACCGAAGCCGCGTGCTGTGGTTGTATTGCAGGTTGGCCTGGGTGCTCCAGGAATGGTAGGGGTTCATCTGCACCATGGAACTGTCGCGGAACCCCAGGTCCCGGTACCGGATGTAGTTCACACCCCCGTCGGTGATCGTCTCGACAATCTGATACCACGGCTTGGAGGCATCGATCACATCCCCGTATTTGTTCACCGGGTTGGCCTCGGGTACTTCCGAATACCCCCGCTCCCACACGAAGGTGCCGGCCGTTTCGCCCGGGTTCGGCAAAATGGGGCCTCGTGGCGAGAACGCGTTGTAACCGGTCAACCAACCCTGGTTCTGGAACCGGCGGGCTGTTGCGAAAATGGTGAGTTTGTCTTTGATGATGGGACCCGAAACCGACCCGTCGAGGTTGAACATCTGCCAAGGGTTGGCCTCGCCGAAGCTCTGGGGTGCCCCATTGAACAGATAGGAGTCGCCCGTGGCGTACTCGCCTCCCCACACGTTCAGGTTGCCGTTCCAGGTATTGCCGCCCGACCGGGTCACGATGTTCACGATACCCGACATGGCTTGCCCGTATTCGGCGTTGAACGTGCCCGAAACCACCTGCAATTCCTCGATGGCGCTGTTCTCCACCCGCAAGCCCGAACTCCGGTCGTAGTCGTCGGTCACCCGCACTCCATCCACTATATAGGATACTTCGGAAGCGCGGCCGCCCCGGATGTGGATGGCTCCGCCCGGACCCACGGTTACCCCGGCTTGCAGTTGGATGATGTCTCCCACTTCCTGAACCGGCAATTTTTCGATCTGGTCCCGGCTCACCCGCGCCTCGGACGAGGTCAGGTCCTTGATCACCACTTCCCGCTCGGCCTGGATGACCACTTCCTCTCCCTGGAACGCCTCCAAGCTCAGTTCCACATCGATTTCCGTGGTCAGGTCGGTACGGACCAGCACGTTCTCCATCATGCGGGTGCTGTATCCGACATAACTGAACCGGAGCGTGTAGGTGCCCGGCCGCACGTTCAGAATACGGTAGTTGCCGTCGATATCGGCCGAGGTGCCCTGGTTGGTTCCCACGATCATCACGGTGGCCCCGATGAGGGGCTCGCGGGTACCGGCTTCCAGAATGCGGCCGACTATGCGGCCCGATTGGGCCATTGCCGGCGCTGCGGCCACCAGAAGTACCAGCATGGTCAGGCGGATGCGGGCTGAAATCGTCATCACAACTCGATGGTTAGGGAGTTCAAAAGATTCATGTCGATGGAAACCCCGTAGCGGGCGCGGGCTTCGCTCAAAATCGCGGTGCGCAATCGGCTGATCCGGTCTTCGGTCAAAGTACGTCGGATAACCGGAAGCGCTTCCTCATAGGTCAGCGGCCTCGACGCGAGGCGGTCGTGCACGGCGAGGACCACGAACCGGTTCACGTCGATGCGGAAGGGGCCTGCGATGTCTCCCGGCCGCACCTGGGCCAGTTCCGACTCCAGCGAACCGAGTTCCGCCAGGGGCACCATGCCGATGCGGCCACCCGATGCGGCACTGGGAACCGGCGCCCCGTACCGCCGCACCAGGTCGGCGAAGGGCACGCCCGAACGGGCTTCTTCGGCCGCACGAACCGCCAGATCTTCGTCTGTGAGGATCATTTCGGACAGATCCACCACCACGCCGGACTGCCAAGCATCGGGTGCCGCATAGTAGGTGCTGCGGATTTCAGCATCGCTCACCCGTACATCCAGCTGCAATTGGCGGTCGAACCGTTCGTGCAGGTATGAATAGAAGGTCTCTTCGATGGCACCGGCCACGAACGCCGAATCGAAGGCCGGATGCGATCGCACCACCCCCAACGCGTACCGGCGGAAGGCCAGGCCCTCGAGCTGGTCGCGGAAGTCGGCGGCGGTGCGCACACCGGCCCGGCGGGCTTCGGGGGTCAGGGCCGCCTCGAGCAGATAATCGGCTACGGTGAACACGAAACGCCCGTCCCGGGCGACCACCGAAGCGCGGGTGGCGGCATCCAGGGCGATCTCCTCGCCCGGGGCGCGGGTACCGACCAACCGCCACAACCGCTCCACGACCGCTTCATCGAACCGCATGGCTCCGATGCGTTCGCGCAGATGCCGACGCAAGGCCAACTCCCGCTGCTGGTCGATGGCCAGGGGTTCGATGTCCCGCTTCCGGTTCTCGAATTCGGCTTCGGTGAGCAAGGGATGCGTCACCCGATCGGTCACTTTGATGATGGAATACCCGGATGCCGTCTGCACGGGCTCCGATACTTCTCCCACCCGCATGCGGAAGGCTCGGTCTTCGAAGGCGATGTCCATCTCGTCCACGGTGAAATATCCCACGTCGCCCCCGTTGGACCGTAGGGTCGGGTCGGTGAAGGTGGCCTCGGCCAACGCTTCGAATGAGGTTCCGGCCTGAAGCCGTGCGTACAGGGAATCGGCTTCGGCCCGGTTGCGGGCGTACAGATGCGAAGCGCGCACCCGGGTGTTCATGCGCAGGTAGAGGTCGCGCAATTCGGCTTCGCCCACACGCACCTGGTCGTGTACGAACCGGCGTTGGTACTCCTCCATGAGGGCCTTGCGCTCGATGCGGGCCCGCTCGGTTGCGGCTTCCGGGTCGGTGGTCCAACCCCGTTCGCGGGCGATTTCGACCACGGCGTAGCGGTCGATCCGGGCGTTCAGGACGGCCAAACGGACCGGTTCGCTCAGGTTCACCGCACGGCCGGTGCGCCGCCAGTAATCGCGCAACTGCACTTCCATGTGCGCCCGGCCGATCTCGAAAGAGCCGATCCGCGCCACGGGGTCGTCCGGGCCGGCCTGGCCACCGGCAAACACCGGACCTGCCAGCCAAGCCACTATCGCCGATCCCATCAATACACGGGCGCAGAACCTCATGACCTCCGAGGGAGAATGTCGAATCCGTTTACCCCCGCAAAATAATGAAAGCGCTTACATCGTCAAACCTTTTTCACTCCTGAAAAAGGCATGTAAGCGGTTTTTCAGGCCGGCTGACCCGTTCCGTACCGCTTCAGGATGTAATCGTCCAACAGGCGCTTGAAATCGCGTCCGATATGGTCACCTTGCAGGGTGAGGGCGTGTTGCCCGTCGATGTACACCGGCGCTTTGGGCTCTTCGAAGGTGCCCGGCAACGAGATGCCGATGTTGGCGTGCTTGGATTCGCCGGGGCCGTTCACCACGCACCCCATGACGGCCACCTGCAGGTCCTCGACTCCGGGGTAGACCTGGCGCCAGATGGGCATCATGTCGCGCAGGTAGGTCTGGATCTGGTCGGCCAGTTCCACGAAATACGTGCTTTTGGTGCGGCCGCACCCGGGGCAGGCCGTCACTTGCGGCATGAAATTCCGGATGCCCACCGACTGCAGGATCTGCTGGGCCACCCGCACCTCTTCGGCGCGGTCGGCACCCGGTGCCGGAGTAAGCGAAACCCGGATGGTATCGCCGATGCCTTCCTGGAGCAGCACGCTGAGGGCGGCCGCGCTGGCCACCATGCCTTTCATGCCCATGCCGGCTTCGGTCAGGCCCAGGTGCAGGGCATACGGCATGAGGGGGGCCAGCCGCCGGTACACGGTGATCAGGTCCTGCACGCCGGAGATCTTGCAGCTCACAACGATCTTGTCGGGCGTCAGCCCTACGTCTTCGGCCAGGGCGGTGCTCCGCAGGGCGCTTTCGATCATGGTGTCGAACATGACCTCCTTGCTGTCCTTGGGTTCGGGCAAGGCGCTGTTCGCATCCATCTTCTCGGCCAGCAGCTGTTGGTCCAACGACCCCCAGTTCACCCCGATGCGCACGGGTTTGCCGTGTTTCACGGCCTGCTCCACTATGGTGCAGAAGTTCTTGTCGCGGGTCTTGGTTCCGGTATTTCCGGGATTGATGCGGTATTTGCTCAAGGCCGCCGCACAGTCCGGAAACTCGGTGAGCAGCACGTGGCCGTTGTAGTGGAAATCGCCGATGATGGGCACTTCCACGTTCTTCCGGTCGAGCTTCTCGACGATGTGGGGCACCGCGGCGGCCGCTTCCTTGTTGTTGACCGTGATGCGGACCAGCTCGGACCCCGCATCGTGCAGGGAGATGATCTGGGCTACGGTGGCGTCGATGTCGGCCGTATCGGTGTTCGTCATGGATTGCACCACGACGGGCGCCTTGCCCCCTACGGTGACGTTTCCGATTCGGACGGTGTGGCTGTCGCGGCGGTTGAAGATCATGATGGGTCAGGATTTGGCGCTATGGTCGAACAGGATCCGCTTTTCATGTTCCGAGAGGCTCGAATATCCGTTCTTGGCGATCTTGTCCAGGATGCGGTCCAGATCGGCCTGGGTGGTTTCATGCAGGATTTCGGCATCGGCTACGGCCCGCATGCGGCGGTTCTTGGGTTTGCGGGTGCCCTTCCGCAGGAACATCGGAAGGGTCCATCCCGTTTCCCGCGCCCACATGAAAACGAAGCCGCTCAGGGCACCACCCAGGTGGACAACCCGGGCCACGTGGTCGTCCGCCGTCAGCAGCAACACATCCAGCGCGATGAGGCCGGCCACCAGGTACCGGGCCTGGATGGGAGGAAACAGGAACAATTGGATGGGCATGGTCGGATAGAGGCGCGCGAAGGCCACCATCACTCCGAACACCGCGCCCGATGCTCCGATGGTGGGAATGGAACTCACCGTGCCGAGCGCCACCTGCACCATCATATTCACCAAGGCCCCTCCGACTCCCGAGAACAGGTACAACCCGAGAAAGGCCTTGCTACCGACCACATCCTCCACGGCCTTGCCCATCCACCACAACCACAGCAGGTTGAACAGCAGGTGGAATGCTCCTCCATGCAATACCAGGTAGGTGAGCAGGCGCCAGGGCTGCGACATGGTGGTCTGCCATTGGCCTGCGAGCCCGAATGTGGATGTGAGCAACCTGGACAGCTCGGGTCCGCCGAAAATCTGGACCACCACCTGGAACAGATACGCAGCCACGGTGGCCAGCACCACGACCCGCAAGCCCGCGGGCATGTTGCGGATGCCCCGCCGCACCGACTGCCAGAACGGTTCGCGATAGGGATTCATCAGTACAACCGGGTGGGCATGCGCCAGTACCGGATCAGTATCCATCCGGCCACCATCCCCCCCAGGTGCGCGAAATGCGCCACGCCCGAATAGGACGCCGTAAGCCCGTTGATCAACTCGAGCGCTCCGTATCCGGCTACCAGGTATTTGGCCTTGATGGGGATGGGCGGAAACAACAGCATGATCTCCCGGTTGGGGAACAACATGCCATATGCCAAGAGGATGCCGAACACACCACCCGATGCACCGAGAACCGGGTTGGGGGCCACCAGCAGGTGCAGCAGGGCCGCACCCACGCCGGTGAGCAAGTAGTAGGTCACGAACCGGCGGGTACCCCAGATGTTTTCGATGCTCTGCCCGAACATCCACAAGGCGAACAGGTTGAAGAACAGGTGCCCCAGGTCGGCGTGCAGGAACATGTAGCTGACCAGCTGCCAGGGGTAGAACCGACCGGGTTCCAGGGTCAGGAACCCGAGTCCGAACTCCATGGGCGGATACAGCACGAAAAAGGCCTGCAGATAGGCCGCGATCACGGGCGTGCTCTGTGCGAAAAACGCCAGACCGGTGATGATGAGGAGATGCTTGACTCCGGGCGGAAATACCGAGTAGGAACCGGAATCGTAGAGGCTGGCGCGGTGGATCTTCATAATTGCCGTTTGGCCCGCAAATATACGTGCAATCCCCCTAACGTGACGCCCGGAATGCCCTGCCCGGGGTATACGGTGTCGCCGCAAAGGAACAATCCCGGAAAGGGTGTTTCGGATGGGGTCCAGTCCCACAAGGCCCGCCCCATGGTCTGCGGTATGCCTCCCACCCGACCTTTGTACCGGTACACCCAGTTCTCCCAGGTGGAAGGCGTGGCCGGAAACATGTGCAGGATGCGGGCCCGGTCGAACCCCGGCAACGACTTCCGAAGGGTGTCGAGCACCGATGCGGCCACCTCGGCTTTCCTCCGGTCGTATTCGGCGGGGTCCAGGTCGAACCACGGCTCCGTGGGGGTGTGCGTTGAAACCGCCAGTACCCGTGTTCCATCGGGCGTGCGGAGGGTGTCGCCCCGCATGGAGAACGACACGAATACGGAAGTCGATCGCGTAACGGGCAACGGTGTGTCCGGATGGATCTGCTGATGGAGGGTCAGGTCGGTCGGATAGGGGTCGTCGGTCACGATGCCCATGGTGAAGGCGCCCCAGGCACGTTCGTACCGGTCCGCCTGGGTCCGCATCCATCGCGCCACCCGGGGTTCGGTGATCTCGGGCACGTTCCAGATCGGAATGTTGAGCACGACCTGACGGGCCATGAACTCGGTACCGTTGGTGCAGCGCACGTGCCAGCGGGTACCCTTCTGCCGAACGGAATCGACCAGATGCTTCACGGATACCTGTCCGCCGCGGACAGTGATGGCGTCGCGCACGGTTTCGGCCATGCGCAGCAGGCCGCCGGGCACGTAATAATTGGTGGAGTTCGGATAGGTGAGCGCAGGTGCTCCGAACAGGAACGGGGTGTCGGCCGCCCCCGCTTGGGCGGAGATGAGTAGTTGTTCGTCCACAAAAGCCCGGAATTCGGGGGATGTGAGTCCATGATCGGCCATCACGTCGGCTACGGATCGGAATGCGAACCGGAGCGTGGGCAGGTCCCGCGGATCGTTGCGCACCAGCTGCAGGTAATCAGCGGGCCTGACCGGTGGAAAGAAGTGGTTCCGCTCCGATAAGCGCCAAACCGCATCGGATACTCGATATGCCAGCTCCCAGAACCGTCGCTGGCCCGTGGCGTGGCCGAACTGCTCCGATACCTCCCCGATCCAAGCCTGCCGGTCCTGATGGCGGATGACGGTGCGCCCGTTCAGGCGCACCGTCATGGACGGCTGGAGCGGCTGTCTGGGTATGGCAATATCCAACAGCCGCTCCAGCCGTGCCAAGGGTTGGTGGGCGTCGAACCCGATCAACGTGGTGGCTCCGCTCTCGAACACGTGCCCCTTCCGCCGGTAACTGGAACTGCAGCCGCCCACCACATGGGCCGCCTCCAAAAGGGTCACCTTGCGGCCGTCGGCGGCGGCGGCCGCTCCGGCCGCCAAGCCTCCCATTCCCGCACCGACTACCAGAAAATCCGCTTCGGTCATGCGCCCGACAACACCGTCAGACGCCCGGGCGTTTCACCAACGCTGCGGTTCTTTGTTCAAAAATCGGTCGATGCCGGTTTTGCAATCGTCGGAAGCCCGGGCGTCGGCATTCATCACCGCTCCGAGGTTCAACTGGTCGCGTACCGATAGGCCCACCTGTTCGGCCAACAAGCGGCGCGTGGAGGCCACGGCCGATCCGCTGGTGCCGGTGGTAAACCGTTCGGTCCACCAGGACAGCCGCGTTTCCACATGGTCGGCAGGCACACATTCGGTGACCAAACCGATCCGATGGGCCTCTCCGGCCGTTATGCGCTCGCCTCCGAGCAACAAGCGGCGGGCCTGGGTCTCTCCCACTTTGCGGACCACCAGCCCCGATACGATGGCCGGCACGAATCCGATCAGGGTTTCCGGAAATCCGAGTGTGGCCTGTTCGGAGGCGATGGCGACATCGCAAGCGGCCACCAGGCCGGCGCCACCAGCCATGGCCGGACCATGAACGGCGGCGATTACCGGAAGTGGCAGATACACCATCATGCCGAACAGGTCGGCCAACGCCTGGGAATCGGCCAGGTTGTCGGCAGGGGTCGCGGTTCGCATGGCTTTGAGCTGGTCCAGGTCGGCACCGGCCGAGAACGCTTCCCCCGAACCACGGAGAACCACCACCCGGGCCGAACCGCCGACGGCGGCCTTGAGGGCCGCCGTCAGTGCGTCTATCGTTGCCCGATCCAGGGCGTTCCGCTTGGCCGGCCGATCCAGGGTCAGTGTGAGTACCCGATCTACCAGCTGCTGGCGGATCATACGGTCGCGCTGGCCAACACCGGATTCCTGACCAGGGTGTCCGACTCGAGCAAACCGTCCCGCAGCCGGATCACCCGCCGCGCATGCGAGGCGATGTCTTCTTCGTGGGTAACCAGAATGATCGTGTTGCCCGCGGCATGCAAGTCTTCGAACAACTCCATGATTTCCTGGCCGGTCTTGGAATCCAGGTTCCCTGTCGGTTCATCGGCCAGCAGGATCGACGGGTTGTTCACCAGGGCCCGGGCGATGGCCACCCGTTGGCGTTGACCACCGGACAGTTCGTTCGGTTTGTGGTCCATCCGGCTCTCCAAACCCACTTTGGTGAGCACCTCGATGGCGCGTTTCTTCCGTTCGGAGGATTTCATGCCCGCATAGATGAGCGGCAGTTCCACGTTGGCCAAGGCCGTGCTGCGGGGCAACAGGTTGAACGTCTGGAACACGAATCCGATCTCCTTGTTGCGGACCCCGGCCAGCTGGTTGTCATCCAGCTGTTTCACATTGGTACCGTTCAGGATGTATTCGCCGGACGAGGGCGTGTCCAGGCAACCGATGATATTCATCATGGTGGACTTGCCCGATCCGGACGGGCCCATGATGGCCACGTATTCGTTCTTGCGGATCTCGAAACTGACGCCACGCAGGGCATGCACGGTCTGCGTGCCCATGCGGTATTCTTTGGCGACGTCTACGGCGCGTATGACTTCGTTCATGGCTCAGAACCCGATGCTTTCGTCGATGTTGCCGATGTAGTAGTCCAGCAATTTCTCCTGGAAGAGGAACTGGTACATGGCGCGGACCCGATTGCTTCGGGCATTGATGAACTCCGTGTTGGCGCGGGTGAGCTCGATCAGTGTGGTGGCTCCCACCCGGTAGCGTTCCTGCTCGGTTTCGTAGGCTTTGGTGGCGGCCAAAAGTGCGGTTTGCGTGGTTTGCAGCTGTTTGGAGTAGGCCAGATAGTCGTTGTAGGCCTGGCGCACTTCCTGAAGCACGCTCAGGCGACGGTCTTCCAAATCCAGACGGGCGTTCTCGTATGCGACCCGGTTGCGGGCGATGTTGGCACGGGTGTTGAACCGGTTGAAAATGGGAACCTGCAGGCTGATGCTCATTGACCGGGTGATGTTCCGATCGAAGAACTGGTCACCGTAGGAAACGGATTGGAATCCACCACCGGGAGCGGGCTCGCGGAATTGGTTGCTCCAGCCCGAGCTCAGCGAGAACGAGGCCGACAGGGTGGGAAGCACGGAGCCACGCGCGGCTTGCAGGGCGAAGCGATTCGCTTTGATGGCGGCTTCTTCCGAGCGGATGTCGCTGCGGTTGACCAACGCCTGCTGTACCAGACCACCCAGATCGTAGGTATTCACCACCAGATCGGATTCGTCCACACCGGGAGTCACGAGTTCATAGTCGAGCAAGGGGTCCAGATTCAACGTGCGGATGAGTTGCACCTTGGACAGGTTCACCGCGTTCTCGCGTTGGATCAGGTCGTATTCGGCGTTGGCCACCAGCGCTTCCTGGTTGTATTGGTCCACGATGGGACGCATGCCGACTTCCACCTGGGCACGGATCTGATCCAGCTGACGGCGGGCCGATTCGAGATTCTGACGGCTGATGACCACCAATTCCTCGTTGAGCAACACGCCGAGGAATTGGCTGGCCGTGGTGAAGATGATGTTCTCCTTGGTGCGGCGCAAGCCTTCGGAAGTGGAGACTTTGCGTGCCTGGGTTCCCCTCAGGTTCGAAATGTTCTGGAAACCCGTGAAGAGGGGCAGGTTCACCTGCAGCCCGCCTCCACCCGACGTCGTGGTGAAATCATCGTAGCGCAATTGCTCCTGAACGAATTGGCGGCCGGTTCGGCGGGTCGTATTCAGGTTGCCGTTCACGCTGGGAAGGAACTGACCGTAGGCGTTCAACTCCAGCTCGTCTTGGAGTTCCAGGGAGTTTTCGGCCTTGCGGACGTTGAAATTGTTGTCGAGTGCGGTTTGAACAGCCTCGGTGAGGGTCAATCGCCGGGGAGCGGCGGGTTGGGCGGCGGCAGACACGGCGGTCGCCGCTACGACGACCCAGGATAGGAACAAGCGCATGGAGCGTGGTTTCGGTTGATACAAAAGGGGAAAATCCGGCGACTTTGACGCCACACGGACTGCAGCGGTTACGACTTAACCTTTTTTTGCATCGCTTCCGCCTTCGACCAAGGCGCTGACGGAACGGATGGCTTGTTTGGCTGCGGCGGTTTTGATTTCATTCAGGATCATGCCGGCCAACACCCCGCGCCGGCCCCCTTTGGAACCCGATCCGATCAGCATGCCGATGGCGAATGCGGCGCCTGCGGCGACCAGCGGATACCGTTTCACCCACCATATCGGTTCGGTTCGTCCCACGAATTCCTTGCGGGCATCGCTCAGCGATTCGGAAACACCGCCTTGCAGGGCTTCCAATTCGGCGCGAAGGGCGGCTTTTCGGGCTTCCAGTTCGGCGATCTGGGTGGAAACGGATTTGGATTCAGCCATCGGTCGGAGATGCGGGATGTGATTCGGATTCGGGAGGTGTGATGCGTGCGGGATCGGGGTCCACCAGGGCCTTGACCACCGAGGCCCGGACCCAGCGTTCGACATGGGGCGGTACGATGAGAGCGGCCAGGAACCCCAGGATGAGCATGAGGCCACCCACGAAGAAGAAGCCGGCCGCGTGGCTGTTCAACACATCGCTCATCCAGAATGCCAATGCGAACAGCAGGAACAGGATGCCCAGGCCGGCGAAGGCTCCCAAGACCATGGCCACCGCGAAACGGCCCGAGACCGCGCTCAGGCGTTCGCCGGTTTCGATGAGGAACAAGGACGCACGTTTCTCCAGGATCAGCCGGAGATCCGTCGGCAACCGTTTCAAACGGTCCAATGCCGGTTCCCTTTCCTCACCGGCCATCAATCGTCTCCGCTCAGGATGCGGCCCAGCAGATACCCTACGGCCAAGGCGACGGCCAGGCTGGCGATGGGATGTTCACGGATGAGGGATTCGGCGCGGTTGCGGAAGTCTTCGATCCGGGCTTGAAGCTCGGGGTTGTCCCAAAGTCCTTGGCCCGCATCCTCCACTTGCTCCAGTTTCCTGGACAGATCTTCGATGATTTCTGACGGCATAGGTTGTCTCCCAATGTTGACCCGCAATATAGACACGGGGGTCATGCTATTTCGAAGGTTTTACCCACATACTGTCGCACACAGCCCTCGAATTCGAGCAGGAGCAACCGGTTCAGGAGCACGGAGGTGGGTATTCCGGTCCGTTCTTGCAACACTTCAATGGAAACCCGGCCGGCGCCATCCAGGACTTCGCAGATCTGCCGGAGTTCCGGGGTCAATTCGGCGGATCTCCAGGCCGGCTCGGGAGCCGGGCCGACCCGTACGGTGCCGGTCAACCAGGGCAACTCGTCCAACACATCCGAAACCGTTTCCACCAGTTTCGCACCGCCTTCCCGGATCAGACGATGCCCTCCCCCGCCTTTGTCGGATGTGAGCGGGTGCGGTATGGCGAACACTTCACGGCCTTGGTCCAAGGCCAACCGTGCCGTGATCATGCTGCCACCGGTGAGCCCCGTTTCTATGACCAGGACCCCCACGCTCAAGCCGGCCACCACCCGGTTGCGGACCGGGAAATTCATGTAATCGGGTTTGGTGCCGGGCGGAAACTCGGACAAGACCACCCCGCCCGAATCCACGATGTCTTCGGTCAGGCCCGAATTGCTCCGGGGATAGATGCGGTCGATGCCGGACCCCAGCACGGCGATGGTGCGGCCACCGGCTTTCACGCACCGGCGGTGGGCGTAGGTATCGATACCGTACGCCAGCCCGCTGATGATGACACACCCGGCGGCCACCAGTTCCTCCGTGAAGCGTTCGGCCATGCCGGTGCCATAAGCGGATGGCATCCGGGTTCCGACGACCGCTATCCCCGGCTCGTGCAGTACGGCCGGGTCGCCTTTCAGCCAAAGCAACAGGGGTGCGTCATAGATTTCCTTCAGGCGCGACGGATACCGGTCCGAATCGTGCGGTATCAGGGATGCACCCGTTCTTTCGGCCGAATCGAGCACACGATCCACTTCCCTCCACCCGGTGAACGACAGGATGCCCGATGCCACCGTTTTCCCGATGCCCGGAATGGACAGCAGGTCGCGCGGTTTCATGCGGAACACGTCGGTCGGGTCGGCAACGGCCTCCAGCAGCAGGCGGCTGCGGCGCGCGCCGATGTTCGGTATCAGGCTTAGGGCGATGGCGGTGCGGAGCGTCTCATTCATGACCCTCCCGCAACATGGCCCAGATCCGCTCCTTGAGGGGGTCGAGCTGATGGCGTGTGGCCGATGACACCGCGATCCAGGGATCGGGCAACGTCGGTTCCGGATCCAATACGTAGCCTTCCAACAGGTCGGTCTGCGTGATGACAACCAGTCGCGGCTTGCTCAACAAGTGAGGATCGTACTCCCGCATCTCGTTCATCAGGATCTGGTACTCGGCCTCGATGTCGGTGGTACAGGCGATGACCAGCAGCAGCATGCGGTTCCGTTCAATATGCCGCAGGAACCGGAGCCCGAGCCCTTTGCCCTGATGGGCGTCTTCGATGATGCCGGGGATGTCGGCCATCACGAAACTGCGGTAATCCGGGAACGACACCACCCCCAGGTTCGGCTCCAACGTGGTGAACGGATAGTCCGCGATTTTGGGCTTGGCGGCCGACAACGCGGCCAGGAGCGTGCTTTTGCCGGCGTTCGGGTATCCTACCAAGCCCACATCGGCAATCAGTTTCAGTTCGATCTCCACCACCCGTTCCACCCCCGACTCACCGGGTTGGGCATAGCGGGGCGACTGGTTCGTATCCGATTTGAAGAAGGCGTTGCCTTTGCCGCCCATGCCGCCTTTGGCGATCACCAATTCCTGGCCGTCTTCGGTCACTTCACCGATGAGCAGGCGGGTTTCAGCTTCATAACAGACCGTACCCAGAGGAACTTCGAGCACCACGGGGTCGGCGTTTTTTCCGGAACGGTTGCCGCCTTCGCCGGGGCCGCCGTTGTCGGCTCTGAGAATCTTCTTGTAGCGTAAATCCAGCAGGGTGTTCATGTTGCGGTTGCCTAGCAACACGATGTCGCCTCCGCGGCCTCCATCTCCCCCATCAGGCCCACCTTTCGGGATGAATTTCTCCCGTCTGAAATGGACGGAACCCGGGCCTCCGTTGCCGGACGTGATGTAGAGTTTGGCGTAATCGGCGAATCGCATGGGTTTGGGTCGGACCGCATCCCGTGAGTGGAACGCGGCCCGAATATACAAGGCGACTCGGGGCGTTACCTGACACGGGTTGCACAACTTCAGGAACGGGAGGTCAGAACGAGGGTGTCTTCAAAGCCCAATTCCCGCATGATCCGCTCCCGCATGCGGAACGCGGCGTCCATGGAGTCGAATCCGCGAACGCGGACGTGGTAGTAATTGCCACTGGGCGGAATGTAGATGTAGTTCTCGATTCCGTAGTAGAGGGTGAGCTGTTCCGACAGGCGGAAGGCGTCGGCCCGGCGGGTGAAGACCGCCACCTGGACCAGGTATTCGGCGCCGGCGGCTTCGTCCAGGGGCTGGCCGATGACCGAAGCGTTCGGATAGGTACCCATGGCACGCAACCGGTTGCGCTCTTCCCAAGCGGCCGTGTAGTCGGAACCCGGTACCGTGATCACCCGGTGCAAGCCGGTGATGGGGTCGCGGGTCACGGATGCTTCAACCCCGCGGGCACGGGCCGAATCGGCGAAGACCCGCGCTTCCACGCTGGTTCGGAAGGCCCCGAGCTGGGT
>JANJTJ010000137.1 GCA_024711145.1 Balneolales bacterium | reverse complement strand
GACGCGGCGTCGGGCGCAACGATCGCGTGGCGGACCGCGGCCGTCCGGACCGCGCCGACGGCAACCCGGGTCGCGGCGACGATCGACGCGACTGGAACCGTGGCCAGGGAGAAGAGCGTCGCGAGTGGAATCGTGGCCAGGGTGCGGAGCGGCGCGACCTGAACCGTGGCGCCGATCGCGAGCGTCGCGTGGCACCCGTCCCGGTGGGTGGGCGCTCCATGGCCTCGGGCAATCGCGTGACGCCGATCTCGACGGGCAGTGACAAGGCGCGTGAACCGCGTGACGGCACGTGGAACCGTCGCGCCGCATCCCCTGCTCCCGAGGGTCTCAGCAGTCGCAACGTGACGCCGACGCGTGCATCGACTCCGCGCGCAGAGCGTCGCGCTTCGGAACCGCGCAACGCGGCCCCGCGGGGCAGCGTGAGTGGTGGGGCGCTCTCCGGCCCCAGCATGGGCTCGGGACGCGGCACTACGCGCGCATCGGAACGCGCAAATGGTGGCAGCATCCCCGACGCCGTCCGCCGCACGCGCGAGGCCCGACCGAGTTCGTCGACGCTCTCGCGTCCGCGGTCGGAGGGCGCGGCGCCGCGTGCCGATCGGAGTGCCCCACGTGCCGAGCGCAGTGCCCCGCGCATGGAGCGGAGCGCACCGCGCGCGGAACGCTCGGCGCCGCGCGCGTCGAGTTCGGGCTCCGGCCGCAGTGGCGGCGCGAGCCCGAGCCGTGGCGGTGGCTCCTCCAGCCGCGGGAGCTCGGGACGCGGTGGCGGTGAAGGGCGCGGTCGCGGCGGCAACTGACCACGTCGTCAGCTGAATGAATATCGCGCCGCCCCGGAGATTCCGTGGCGGCGCGATATGCATTTCCGAGGCGCCGGCGTTACGTCGGGCACCGCCACTTGTAGAAGCGATTGTTGCCCAGCACCCAGGCGTATTCCCCTCGCACATAGATCGGCGAGGTCACGATGTCGTCGCGTCCGAACTGTCCTTGGATGTTCTCGGCGAGCACACGGCCCGTTGCGGGATGCAGCACTTGGAGACCGAGATTCGTCGCCAGGACGACGCGTCCGCAGCGAATGGCATGCCACGCGCTTCCCCCGGTCTCGGTGGCCCAGAGGACGCGGCCGCTGCTGCGTTCAAGCGCAAGGATTCGCTTGTCATTCGACGCGGCATACAGCGTGTCACCGAATGCGACCGGCGAGGCGTACGGTCCCACCCACTCCGGGTTACCCGCGTGGCGCCACCGGAATGCGCCGGTCGCGCGATCCACCGCAATGAAGTTGTTGCCCCCGGCATCGCCAACGACGATGAGATCCTTGGCGATGGTCGGCGGCCCCATGCAGAAGTTGTAGTTGGTCTCGTACGCCATCACATGGCGCCACCGGATGGCACC
>JANJTJ010000089.1 GCA_024711145.1 Balneolales bacterium | reverse complement strand
CACCAGTTCGGCGAAGGGGAGGTGGCCGGCTTTCTCCGCCGTATCCACCAGGAAGGTCTCGGCGCTGTGGATGGGTGTCAATTCGCGGAAAAAGGCATTGTATCCAGCGCCACCGCTTGCCCTCAGCACGCTTACATCACCACCGGCTGCTGCTTGTAGCCAATGGGCCATGGCGGCATCCACGTCGGTGCCCCCACCGCCCAGGAAGAACAGGGGGGTGGGCACGGTGACGGTGTCGGCCGCGGCGCCTTCGATTCCGATCGATGGGTACCGGGTAGGGAAGGGTTCGGGACCGGTCGCATCGCTCAGGTCGCAGGCCAGGATGAGGCCGACCGACAGGGCCAGGTACAGTTGTTTCATGCTCGTAGGGATTCGGGCCAGCGGCAGACGAAACGGAAACCGGTGCCGTCTTCGCGGGTGGATACCTGGTAGGTGCCCCCGATCTGGGCCACGAATCCGGTGATGAGGTTCACACCCAGCGTGCCCGATGCCTGGAACACGTGGGCGATGTCGGCGCGGCCGTTTCCGTCATCTTCATACAAGAACTGGTAGCCATCAGCGTCGTGGGTCAGCCGTACGAGGATCGCGCCTTGGCTGCGGCCCACGAAGGCGTATTTCCAACTGTTGGTGAGCAGCTCGTTGAGCATGAGACCGATGGGCAGGGCCCGGTCTATGCTCCATTGCACGGGGTCGGAGGTGCAGGTGTAGGTGAGGTTGACCAAGAGATTCGGCCAGGTGGCCCGCACGCTGGCACACACCTGGTTCAGGTAGGTATGCGCATCGATGTGGGCCAGGTCGCTGCTGCGGTAGAGCAGTTCGTGCACGTCCGACACCGCCCTCAGGCGCGACGCGGCATTGGCCAAGGCCTCCATGGCGTGCGGGTCCCGGGTTTCTTCGGCCTGCATGCCGAGCAAACCGGCCACCACGGCCAGGTTGTTCTTGACCCGGTGATGGGTTTCGGCCAGTAGGCGGTCTTTCCGCAGGGAATCGAGCATGGACTCGGTCACGTCTTTGATCACACCAACCACCCAGGTCCGTTTCCGGGGACGTTGGATGATCTCGATGGTGACCCGCAGCCAACGTTCTTTGCCGTCGGGCAGGAGGATGGGAACCCGGATATCGTAGGGGCGCTTGGCCTGCACCAACTCCCGATACCGCTGCAGGGCGGTTCGGCGGAAATCGGCACGCACCACCCGGGCCAGTTTGAAGATGTCGGCGGGTCTCTTGATGCCGTTCAGGAATTCGGCCGGAATGCCGAGCAGGCCCGGTATCTCGTCGGAAATGGTCACGATGCCCGTGCGGACCTCGAACTGGAAGCTGCCCATCTGCCCGATGCGTTCGGCCAGGGTTCGGATCTCCTCGAGCAGGGCGCTGCGGCGTTGGGCGTCTTCCACTTCGGTGCGGTCGATCACCACCCCTTCGATGCCGATCAGGCGCATCCCCTCATCATACACCGGTTCGGTGATGATGTGGAAGCGCATCGGTTTGCCCTCCCGGACGTATTCCCCGTCGGTTTCCACCCGTTCCTCCTGGCGTAAGGAACGTTCGTATTGTCGGAAAATGGTAGCGACCGATTCGGGAGGGGCCAACTCGTCCAGCCGCTTGCCGATCATGCGGGCCGTGTCGAACGCCGGATCGTGATGATGCACCCAGACATAGCGCAGCTCGGTGTCGGTGCGGAAAAGTATGGTGTTCCCGTGCCGCAACGCTTGCTGCAGCAGGCCGGTGGATACGTTTCGGTTGGGTGCCAGGTCTTCGGTGTTCATCAAGTGCCGAAGGGTACTTGATATCGGCCTTAAATGCAAATCTAGGCCATTTTCAGACCGATTCGTCCTCTTTCGGGATCGATGCTGACTACCTCCACGCGGAGGATGTCGCCGACCGATACCACATCGTGCGGATTCTCCACGCGGCGGCCGTCCCGACTCATGGCGGAGATGTGCAGCATGCCGTCGTTTTTCAGGCCGATGTCCACAAAGGCCCCGAAATCCACCACGTTCCGAACAGTGCCTTCCAGGACCTGACCCGTACTCAGGTCTTCCAGCCGGGTGATGTCTTTGCGGAGCAGGGGTTTGGGCAAGGACTCCCGCGGGTCGCGCCCGGGTTTGAGCAGGTTTTCGATGATGAGGTCCAAGGTGGGTACCCCGATGCCCAGGGCGGTGGCGGTTTCGACCTTGTTCAGTGATTTCAACCGGCCGCCGAGGGTGTTCTGGATGCGGGCCAGCTCTCTCAGGTCGATGTCGAAACGGGCGCAAAGGGCCGCCGCGGCCGGGTAACTCTCGGGGTGGATGGCGGTGTTGTCGAGCGGATGTTCCCCGTCGGGGATGCGTAGGAAGCCGGCCGCCTGCTGGAATTTGAACTCGCCCAACCCCGCCACCTGCAGGAGTTCCACACGCCGACGGAAGGCTCCGTGCCGGTCCCGATGCCGCACGATCTGCTCGGCTACCGACTTGCTCAACCCCGACACCTGGCTCAACAGGGGGGCGCTGGCCGTGTTCAGGTTCACCCCCACGGTATTCACACAGCTCTCCACCACATCCTCCAGTTTTTTGGAGAGGCGGGTCTGGCTCACGTCGTGCTGGTACAGGCCCACCCCGATGGATTTCGGGTCGATTTTCACGAGCTCGGCCATGGGGTCCAGCATGCGGCGGGCGATGGAGATGTTCCCGCGTTGGGCCGCCTCGAGCTCGGGAAACTCGGCCTTGGCGATGGGCGAGGCCGAATACACCGAGGCGCCGGCCTCACTCACGATCAGATAGTCCAGATCGGGGTGCCTGGTGCGGATCAGCTCGGCTACGAATTCCTCGGTTTCACGGCTGCCGGTCCCGTTGCCGATGGCGATCAGATTCACGCCATGGCCGGCGATCATGCGGCTCAGGATGGCCTCGGCCTCGGCCGTCTTCCGGTAGGGTTCGGTGGGGAAGATGGTGCCACCCACCAAGTACTTGCCGGTGGGGTCCACCACGGCCACTTTGCAGCCGGTGCGGAACCCGGGGTCGATGCCCATGACCACCTTGTTGGCCAGGGGCGGCTGCATGAGCAGGTTCCGCACGTTCTCGGCGAAGGTGGCAATGGCGCTCTCGTCGGCCGCGGCGGTGAGCTCGGCCCGCAGCTCCCGCTCCAGGGAAGGGAAGAGCAGACGTTTGTAGGCGTCTTCGTAGGCCTGCACCAGTTCGTTGGTGAACACGGCCCGGTCGTCGGTGACCACGCACCCATCGATCAGGTCCAGACTCTTCTCTTCCCATACCTCCAAGGCCACCTGCAGCACATCCTCGCGCTCACCCCGGTTGAGTGCCAGCACCTGGTAGGGTTTGATGGATTTCACCCGGCTCTTGAAGGTGTAGTAGGCTTCGTACACGGTTCGGCCGGCGGGGGCCTTGGGGTGTTTTTGGGCGGATAGGGTACCATGTTCGCGGAACTGGCGGCGCAGCTTCTCGCGCACACCGGCATGTTCGCTCACCCATTCGGCGCAGATGTCCTTGGCGCCCTGGATGGCCTCGGCCACGGTGGCCACGCCCAGATCGGCATGCACATAGGCCGCCGCCACCTCCTCGGGTTCGCCTTTGATCAGCTTCTGCTCCCACATGAGTGTGGCCAGAGGCTCGAGACCCTTTTCCCGGGCCATGGACGCACGGGTCTTGCGTTTGGGTTTGTAGGGCAGGTAGAGGTCTTCGAGCAGGGTGAGGGTGTCCGCGGCACGGAGGGCCGCCTCCAGCTCGGGCGTCAACTTGTCCTGGGCCTGGATACTCGCCAGAATGGTGGCCCGGCGGTCTTCGAGCAACCGACGGAACTCCAGCGTGTCGCGTACGGCCCGGAGCTGGTCCTCATCCAGGCCACCGGTCATTTCCACCCGGTACCGGGCCAGGAAGGGGATGGTGGCCCCATCGTCGAGCAGGTCGGCCACGGTCTGTACTTGGCGGGCGCTCAGCCCGAGCTCGGCCGCAACAGCGGCGGTCATGCGGGAAACGGTCATCCTGGAAATTACGACTGACGACTGACGACTGACGGGGTGAAAATGCTACCGGTATTCAGGATTCATATGTCGGATCAGGCGAATCAACGATGCACGGATATGATTGATCTGGTCGTTCAACTGTTTCGACACATCCTCATCGATATAACCCAGATCGGCGGCTAGGATCAGGTGGTTTTCGACCTCGTTGGCAGACCCGATGGCAATCTCCAGGAATCGGGTGTAGTCCTTGGTAGTACTTCTGGAACAGCCTTCGGCAATGTTCGCCGCAATGGATGCAGTTGCTCTGCAGAGCTGATTCGATAGCCGAAATCGTTCCTGGCGCGGAAACGTCTCCGTCATTTGATAAATATGAACAGTAAACACCCTGGCCAGTTGCCAGACCCGAACTTTTTTAAAATCTCTCATGAGGATCCATGGTTAGGAAATACCCTATATAGGCGGCTCATGCCTCTACCTGACATCGCACTTAATAAAAAGTCGTCAATCGTCAGTCGTTGGTCGTCAGTCGTATCTTCGAGGATGCCGCATATCCCCGAGTTGCTCGACGCCGCCATCGGTTTCGCCCGGCTGGGCGGGGCCCATACCATCCGCCATTTCAGAACCTCGATGGAAGTGATCCGCAAGTCGGACCGCTCGCCGGTAACCGTTGCCGACCGCGAGGCCGAGTGGATCATCCGCGAGGCCATCCTGGCCCGCTACCCCGACCACGGCATCATCGGCGAGGAGC
>JANJTJ010000066.1 GCA_024711145.1 Balneolales bacterium | reverse complement strand
CTCGCCGCTGGCGAACACGGCGTCGCCGGAGGTGGGGATGGCGCCCGGTTTCACCCACATCTCGAAAGTGGCGCTGGTCGGGAAGGAGGAGATGGAGGAGGGGCGGTTCAGAAGCATGTAGTCGTCCACCCCGTCGAAGGCGAGCGCATGGCCGGCTTCTTCCTCGAAATCCACGGCCGGAATGGCAGGGAAATCCCCATCGCCACGGGTGTAGGAGAAGCCGCCGCCGGATTCCTGAGTCCATGACGTGAAGAGCACTTCCACGTAGGCATTCTCGCCAACCAGATACATCACCATCGGTTCATCCACGATGGAGGGGGCATCACCGCCATGCGATGCCTTCCACGGTTGGAAATTCAAGTTGTCGATATCGTCCGCGGTACCGAATGCCCAGAGGGTGCCGATCGGCGAGGACTCGTTTTCGGTGTCGTAGCCACTTTCCAGAGCGATGTTGAAAATGCCCCGGGTGTTGCCACGGGTGATCCACACGTTGTCGGTGATCCGGTCCTGATTGGCTTCCTGCGTCCAATCGGCGTTGTTGGCCTTGGTGAATGAAATGCTGCCTTCGCTGATGCGGAAGACCGGTGGCGGTGCGGTGGTGGTGAAACTGCCTATGGCCGGGGTGGTGGTCAGGATCTTCTCCTCGCCGGGAATGCCGTTGATTTCGTAGATGGCGTAGTGGTAGGTCGTTTCTCCGGTGAGCCCTTGGATCGAGGTGGAATTTCCATTGCCACCGAACACCAAGTAGTTGCCCGAGCCGATCTGGGTGCCTTGGCCGAAGGTCGGATTCGGACCGTAGTAGCTGTCATCAACGAGGGTCGCATCGACCGGAGCACCTGCTTTCATCACGATGAGGCGGCGCAGGCCGTCGCCGTTCGTCCAGCTCAACCGGGCCGACCGGTGGGTGATGCTGTTGGAAGCAGGCGCGCTGGCCGCTACCGTGGGAGCCGAGCCGCCACCGGAGGGAGCGGCGTTCTCGATGAAGGCGATGTACTGGTTTCCACCATCCGTCAACCGGCTGGCGATGTCCAATGCGCCATCGGAATCGGCATCCAGCACGGCGAATCCGGAACTCAGGCCATAATACCATTCCGGCGCCTGGTTCGGGATGCTGAAGGTGACCTGGTTGCCGAAACCACCGTTGCCGTCGTTGTAGGCCATGAAGAGCAACTCGCTGCCTTCGACCGCTTCTTCCCCGTAGATGACCAGGTCGGGTTTGCCGTTTCCTGAGAAATCGAAGGTGCTGATCCGGTTGAGTTTGTAGGGAAGGGATCCGTAAGTGATGGGGTTGGAGAAGGTCCCGTCTCCGCTACCGGTCAGTATGGAGAAGGATCGGCCATCGTATGACGCCACGACCAGGTCGGGATGCGCGGTGCCGGCCAGATCCGCGACGGCGATGTCGTAGGTGTTGGCCGGAACGGTGTAGGCTTCGGATGCCGAGTACGAACGGTTCCCGTTGTTCAGCATCACGAAGACCTGGTCGCGTTGGTCGTTGAACCCGGCCACGTCCATCCGTCCGTCGTGGTTGAAATCGCCGGCGACCAGCTTTTTGGGGTACAGGTAACTGCCGTTGAAATCCAGGTTGGTATAACTGCCCGATTCGAATGTGAAGTCGCCGGCGCCATAGGAGACGTTGAGGATGGCGTTGCCGAAGTTGTAGGCCAGGTCCAGGTTCCCATCCCCGTCGAAATCGGCAACCGTCACGGTTTTGCTCCCGCTGTTCCCGAAGTTGAAGGTGGTGTTCCGGGTGAAGTTTCCGGCACCATCGTTCTGGAGCAGGGATGCGGTTGTATTGAACGACCAGACGATCATATCGGGATCTCCGTCGTTGTCGAAATCGCCCACATGTGCCCCATCCGGATACTCGCTGCCTAAAGCGAAGGAGGAGAAAGGATTGAACACGCCGGAAATGTTCTCATAGACATGGACCACGTTGCTGGCGATGCCGATCAGGTCGTCGTCCCCATCTCCGTCCACATCGGCGCTGTACAATTGGTTGTTGGAGGTGCTGCCGGTGTTCAGGGAGGAGCTGAACGAGAAGTACCCGTTGCCCGAAGCCCCGATGGTATAATTCATCGCATAGGGGGTCGTACTGGCGCCGGTAGTGCCCAGTACTTGGCTCGAAACGCTGACCGACACGACCTCGCCGGGCATGAAATCCAACCCGGAGATGGTCAGCGTCTTGGTGCCGGCGTTGTAGCCGTAGGTGCCGGAGGCCGTTCCGGACCGGGATCCCTCGACACGGACGGTCGCCGCGGTCAAGGTGGCACTGTTCATGTCGCGGTCGAAGACCACGGTGATGTCGGCTGTCGGGCTCACATCCAGTGCATCGTTCGTCGGCGTGACGGATACCACATTCGGCGGAACGGCATTGATGACCACCTCGAGCTCATCTCCGGCCGCGTCGATGAAGGCGAAATCGGCGCTGCCCGTACCGCTGAAGTCCGCTACGACCATGCTGGTGGGCCCGAAATCCAAATCGACGGTTTCCATGGCTTCGAATCCGCCGGATCCGTTGCCGGGGAAGATGAACAGGTCCGCTCCGGCAACGACCATGTCCGTATTGCCATCGGCGTCCGCATCGGCGAAAGCCACGCTGTTCGGGAAGGTGTTGGTGCCGGTGGAGAAGGCGGTCGGGAAGGAGGCGAAAGGAGCGGTAGCACCGGCGTTACCGTCGTTCAGAAACCGCAAGACGTTGTTGCCATTGTGGTTGGCCACGTACATGTCCAGGTCGCCGTCGTCATCCAGGTCGGCGAAGGCGATCCGGCGCGGGGAGCTCAGGTCCGATGAAAGGGTACGAATCGTTGAAAAACTCCCTGTTCCATTGTTGATGATCAGGCTGACCGAATTGCCGTTCATGTTGGCCACGGCCAGGTCCAGGTCATCATCGCCGTCGATGTCGGCGGCGGTCATGCTTACGGGAGCGGTTCCGACCTGCCATATGGCGAGTGAGGAGAAGGACCCGGATCCGTTGTTGAGCATGCGGCCGGCCACATGGTTGGACGGACTGAGTTCGATCGTCGAGGAGAGCATCAAATCGAGGTCACCATCCCCATCCAGGTCGGCGAAATCGACGAAATCGGGGTTGAAGCCGGAGAAGGCGATGAAGGCCGTCCCCACGGTGAAGGTGCCGTCGCCGTCGTTCAGAATCGGGGTCAGGTTGGTGCTGGTCGAATTGTTCGCGACAATCAGATCGATATGCCCGTCACCGTTGATGTCGCCGAAGGCACCGCCCCGAGCAGACAAGCCCACCCCCAGGTCGTACTCCGCAGCGGCGGAAAAACTGCCGTCCCCGTTGTTCAACCGGATGGAGACATATTGGGAATTCGAGGCCAACGTGGCCAGATCCGCATCTCCGTCGCCGTCCACATCGGCGGTCAATACCCTGTTCGGATCGGTTCCGGCGGCATAGGCTACGGATGCCTCATATCCCGATTGGGCACTTGTGAAGCCAGTGGTCGAGGTGCGGATGAAGGCTTTCGCCAAGGCTACGTTCGAGGCATTCCGTACTCCGGTGGTCATGATGAAGGTGATGGTTTCGCCCGGAAGCACGCTCCGGCCCAAGCTGATATCCATGTAATGGTAGGCGGATGCCGTACGCATGGCACCGCTGCCCCCCACGGATTTTAACGCACCGCCTCCTTCAGCTCCAGGATCATAAAAATTGACGGATATATCGACCGGAAAGGCGCCCGACATGGATCCGAACGCCTTGATGGTGCCGGTGGTCAGGGTGTTCGTATCCATTGTCTGGTCGAACTCTACATAGTATTGCAACCCGGTACCTGAGCTGTAAGACTCGAAGTAGGATACTTGGGGTTGCGCCAGGGCCGAAACGGCACATAGCGCCAACAGGGCGAGGGAGAGACTGAGCTTGCGCATACGATTGCAGGTGTTTTGAACGGATCATGAACGACATGTGAAATTTCCTCTCAGACACGCCACTTCAAATAGGTTCCATTACTCATTTTTCATGGGTAGTACTGCTTATGTGTTGACAATTCGCAGTATGGGTACTTGTACCTATTTGCAACATATCCATGACACAACTAATGATGAACGCCTGCGGAGCACCGACTTCGGATGGAGTGGTCGCGCCCAGGTGGGAACAGGTTTACGTTTGGCGTAATCCACATAATATCAATGGGTTGGGAGGCGCGTAAATTGGAACGATTGTACATTTTTTTGTGTGATGTTCTGAAATATCATGGCAATAAGCGTTGCTTCAGTTCTCAATAATCACACGTTCATGAAACAATCAGGTAACCTGTTGGGGCCCGCCTTGCTGGCGTTGGTCCCCTTGCTGGCCACCCAATGCCAGGAAGCCACTTCACCCACCTCCATGTCCGAGCCTCTCGAAGCGCTCGCAGCCGCAACGGCCGACGGTACCATCGGTGTCGCGAATACGGTGACGGTGTTCACCTCCGGTTCCCATGTGACCGCCTGGGATCCGATCCTGGTCACCAACCAGGGTTCGAACTGGCCCTCCACCATCTGTGTGGACCAGCCCCAGATCGGATTGGATGCCAACTGGGTGAATCCCCATCCCGCCTATACCTTCAATGTGGACCATCCCTTCGAGATTTGGTACCCGTCCTGGAATTGGGATGCCACCTGGATCAATGCCTACACGAACGGCCCGGCTCCGGGTTGGCAGTCGAAAGGGTTGGACAATGCCGGGCACAACTGGACGAAATACTCAACGCCCGTGAGCGGCAATGGCGATTTCGTGGTCCAGTTCCTTGCCGACAACTGCTCCTGGATCTATCTGGACGACGAACTCATCGGGGTCCAGAAGGCCGACTTCAACCAGAATTCCTCCGGTCGTTACGCGCTCACGCTCGATGGCGAGCATGAACTGAGCTTCATCATCTTCGATGGTGGAGGTGCGGCCGGCGGCAAATTCCGCCTCGAGACCACCCAGTCGTACATCGACAACGGTGGCGACCCCGACGTGGTGGACGATCCCATCACCCCGCAGAACGTGGCGCCCGTTGCCGATGCCGGCACCGACGCCACATTCGAAGCGACCGGTGCCACCATGTCGGTCGCGCTGAACGGTTCCGCCTCCAGCGATGCCGATGGCGACGAGCTGACCTACACCTGGACCCAGAACGGGTTCACGGTGGCTACGGGTGCCACTTCCGCCGTGACGTTGGGCTTGGGTGAGCACACCTTCACGCTTACCGTGACCGACGAAGCCGGTGCCACCGACACCGACGAGGTGACCGTGCGGATCGAAGACACCACCGCGCCAGCCATCGCCTTCACGGTGGTCACCACCCAACTCTGGCCCCCGAACCACCGCATGGTGCTGGTCGGCCGCAACATCGGGTCTTCCGATGTGGTGGATGGTTCCCCGAACCTGACCATCACGGTAGCCAGCAGCGAAGCCGCCAACGGCATCGGCGACGGCAACACGGAAAGCGACTACCAGATCGTGGACAACGGCAACGGAACCTACGATGTGTACGTGCGGGCCGAGCGCTCCGGCGCCAACAGCGGTCGTACCTACACGATCACCATGACGGCGACGGATGCATCCGGCAACGACGCCACCCGCAGTTTCACGGCCTCCGTGAACCACGACCAGGGCCGCAAAGCCCGCTGATGGCGAAGACAATAGACGAGACAAGGCGGTTGCGTGACAGCAACCGCCTTTTTTTTTGCCTCTATAGCCGCCCGGCGTTGTCCACGGCGAACTTGAGCAAGGCATGGGCTCCGCGAAGACCCAGCTTGGTGCAGATGTTGTTCCGGTGGTTCTGCACGGTTTTGATGCTGATCCCCAACCCGGCCGCTATGTCCTGGTTGGTCTTGAGTCCGGCCAGCAGTTTCAGCACGGCTTTTTCGGCGGGTGTGAGCTGGTCCAATCCGCTCTTGTCGAAATGGTAGCCCGCCGCCCGGTTGTTCCTCCTCAGAATGAAATCGGACAGGGCCGGACTGAGGTAGTGTTTGCCCGCGGCTACCGCCTTCACGCATTCCAACAGGTCCGATACCGTGTTCTCTTTGAGCACATAGCCCTTGGCTCCGGCGTCCAGGGCTTTGTTGAACAGATGCTCGTCGTTGTGCATGGTCAGGAACACGATGGAAACGGGCAAGGCGGCTTCGCGGACCCGTTGGGCCACTTCATACCCCGACAGTTCGGGCATGTCGATGTCCAGGATGGCGATGGTGGGTTTTTCCGAGCGGATGAGGTCCCAGGCCCGGCCCCCATGTTCCGCTTCAACCAGATGGTATTTGCCGTCGGTTTCGAGCACATGACGCAGGCCGCTGCGCACCAGGGCGTGGTCGTCGGCGATGAGGATGGTGATCGGGGTCTTCGGCATGGAAAGGGGCTTCAGGTGGTGAGCAGGATGCGCAGGGTGGTGCCTTCTCCGGGGGTGGACCGGATGTCCAACGAACCGCCCAGATATCCCACCCGTTCGCGCATGCCGGTGAATCCGAGCCCGGTGGAGGCCTCATGGTCCCGGCCGGGCTCGAAACCGACGCCGTCATCCCAGATGGTGGCTTCCACCCGGTTGGCGGTGCGGCGGACCATGACCGATGCGGATCCGGCCCGGGCATGCTTGAGGATGTTGCGGGTGGCTTCCTGGATCACCCGATAGAAATGGATCTCGTCGTTGGGCGTGAGCACGCCGTCCAGCGGATCGATATGGTGGCTCCAATCCAGCGTGGTGGTGCGCCGCAGGTCGTCGCACATCGATTCTAGGGCTTCGGTCAGGCCGAATTTCTCCAGGTGCATGGGGCGCAGGTTGTGCGAAATGGTGCGCACATCGCGGATGGAGTCCATGGCGCTGTCCAGGATGGCATCGAGCTGGCGGCCGGTGGCATCGGGGTTCGACAGGTCGTTCTTGGCGGCTTCGGCCCGGTTCTTGATCACCATGATCTGTTGGCCGAGGCCGTCGTGCAGGTCGGATGCGATGCGCCGGCGTTCCTGTTCCTGCCCGGCGATCACCTGTTCGGTGAATTTCCGTTGCAGCTCGTTGGCCTTGGTGAGGGCCCGTACGCGGATGGTGTACGTGGTGAACCCGGCCGCCAGCAGGGCTGCGAATACCAGCAGGCGGAAGCCGATGGTTTGCCAGAAGGGAGGTACCACGGTGATGCTGAAGCGGGCCGGCTCGGGATTCCAGGTGCTGCCGTTGGATTTCGCGCTCACCAGGAAGGTGTAGGTACCGGGCGGCAGCCGCGTGAACAAGGCCGACCGCCGGTCGCCGGCGTCGTGCCAGCCCGCATCGATACCCTCTAGCATGTATCGGAACCGGACCTGGTCGGCATCGCGGAAGGCCAGGGCCGCATAGTGGATTTCCAGGAAGGCACGCGTGTAGGGCAGGCTGATGCCGGCCGTGAGGGGCAATTCGTCCTGGCCCGAGACCAACCGGGTGATGCGCACGGGCGGGGGTTGCGGCAGGTCTCCGGCCCGGCGGGTGTCAACCACGGCCACACCGCGCACGGTGGGGAAATGGATGAGGCCCTGCGGATCGATGTAGGCGTTGGGTTGGAACCCGCCGTTGGTTTCGGCTACCGCCATGCCGTCGGCCGTGGCGAACGACTGGGCCCGCAGTTCGGTGGCGGTCCCGTCTGCCACGGCATGCAGTTCGTCCATCGCCACACGGGCTATGCCCCGGTTGCTGCCCATCCACAGGTAGCCGACCCCGTCCGGTATCAGGTGCGACACGATGTCGTCGAACAGGCCCTGGCTGCGGCGGATGTTCACCACGGCTTCCCCCCGGATGCGGAACAACCCGTTGCCATAGGTACCCACCCACAAGGTGCCGTCGGGTTCCTCATGGAAACTGCGCACGTAGGGCTGCGGACCTTCCCGGGTCAGCGGTATCTGGCGCACCCGGTCCTGTTCGATCACATTCAGGCCGGCGCTGGTGCCCACCCACATGCGCCCCTGCCGGTCTTCGTGAAAGGCGCGGGTGTCGTTGTAGCTGAGGCCGTCATCCATGGAGAACCGGTCGAAGCGGCCGTTCTCGTAGCGGAAGACCCCCAGGAAAGTGCCGATCCACATGCGCCCCTCGCGGTCTTCGGTGATGGCGAACACATCGGTTTCGGGCAACCCCTCGGCCTCGCCGAACCGATGGCCGGGGCGGTTCAGGTCTTCGGTGACATACAACAACCGCGATCCGACCCAGATCCGGTTTTTGGAATCCTGGAAAACGGACCAGACGCACAGGTTGGCCATGTATCGGTTGAAGGTGGAAGCGGTGGCACGGCCGTTCCGCCATTCATACAATCCGCCGCAATTGGTGGAGAACAGGCCGGTTCCGTCGCGCAGGCGGGTCAGCGAGAGCATCTGGTCCCGGGTGATGCCCTGTTCCCGGGTGATGGACCGGACGATGGTGGGCCGTACCTGGATGAACCCCTGGTTGGTGGTGCCGATCCACAGGTGGCCCTCCTCGTCTTCGGTGAGGCTGGTAATCTGCAGGTCGGCGTTGCTTTCGACGGGGTCGAAGCGGGTGAATCCGGTACCGTTCCACCAGCTCAGCCCGTCGTAACTCACGGCCCACAGGGTGCCGCTGCGGTCGTTCTCGAATTTCCAGGTGTAGCGCGATGCCAATCCTTGGGCCGTTCCGAAGCGGGTGTACCCGCCGTTCCGGTAGAGGAGCACGCCGTCTCCGCTGGTGGCGAAGAAATAGGAACCGCTGCCGGCCGGATGTTCCCTGAAATCGACGATGAACTCGTTCACCTGTTCACTCAGGTCGAGCACGCGAACCACCTGGGTACCATGGGTGCGCAACAGCTCTTTCATGTGGGAGATCCACACGCCGTTGGTGTCGGCCAGGGCGGCCCGCCTCAAGGCGGCATCATCCGACACCTCCATCTGTTCGAAACCGCCGGCCGATCGCATGAAAACATGCCCGTTCACGGAGAGCCACATGCGGCCGGTACGGTCTTCCAGGATGCGCATGGGCGCATACACCTGGCCGTCCAGGGTGAGCACATGCAAGCGGCAGTCGCCGCCGGGCGGAAATTCGAGGAAGCCGTCTTCGGTGCTGGCCCACAAGGTGCCGTTCTGCGCCCCGTAGAGCAACAACACCCGGTCGGAACGCATGCAAGGGGTGTTGGACCGGTCGAAGGTGGTGAAGGTGGCGCCGTCGTACCGCACCAAGCCGCCGAAGGTGGCCAACCACAGGAACCCGTCGTCGGTGTGCAGCAGGTCGTTCACGCTGCTCTGGGGCAAGCCGTCCTGCATGGTCCGGTGGGCAACCACATAGGTGTTTGCCGCCGCTCCCTGGCCGAAAACGGCCGGGATGGACCACCCGACGATAAAAGCGCCCGCCATGCAGGCGATCAGGACATACTTCATTGACGCTAGACAACGACCGGGGGAATATAGGTGTGTACCTTTGCATCATGCGCCTAAATCAATACATCGCCCGCTCGGGCATCTGCTCACGCCGCGAGGCCGATTCCCTCATCACTGCCGGAAAGGTGAAGGTGAATGGAAAAACGGTGACCGAACTGGGCACCAAAGTGGCCGATAAAGACCAAGTGACCGTGGATGGGGCCGTGGTGAACCCCGAATCGCACGTGTATCTGCTGCTGAACAAGCCGAAAGACACCATCACTACGACCGACGACGAACAAGGCCGCCGCACGGTGATGGATCTGGTTGAAGATGCCACCGGTTTGCGGGTGTACCCGGTAGGCCGCCTGGACCGCCACACCACCGGGGTGTTGCTGCTCACCAACGACGGCGACCTGGCCCACCGCCTCATGCATCCGTCCTACCAGGTGCGCAAGATCTATGAAGTGCAAACGGCCGCCGCCGTGAGCGACGAGCAGCTGGTCCAGTTGCGCAAAGGCGTTCAGTTGGACGACGGGCCGGCCGCCGCCTACCATGTGGAACGCATCGACATGGCACCCGACCTGGTGCGCCTGTCCATCCGCGAGGGCCGCAACCGCCAGGTACGCCGCATGTTCGAAGCCATCGGGCACGACATCCTCCGCCTGCACCGCTCCGATTATGCCGGCCTCACCACCCGTGGCGTCCGTTCGGGGCGCTGGCGCCCGCTCACCGACCGGGAAGTGCAGAACCTGCGCATCCAGGTGAAACTGCTGCAGAAAATGGAAGGGCAGTCTCTCGAACAGGCCAAAGGGCGTTCCCGCAAGGTCGCCGAACCCAAATCGGGGCGGAAATCGCCACCCAAGACGACGGCCAAGCCGGAGCGCAAGGGTCCCGTTTCGAAACGGGCACCCAAACCACCCAAAGCAGGCCCACCCAAGCGCTGACGTGGATCTGCCGGTCGAATTCGTGAAACGGCGCGGCATGCGCACCATCCGCCTCCGGCTGAAAGCCGACAAGGTGGTGGTGTCGGGGCCGCCGCATTGCACGCAGCGCGACATGCAGGCTTTTCTGGAAGCGAACCGGGAGTGGTTGCACCGCAGTTATGCCCGCATGCGCACGAAACAGGATACGGTGGCGCGGATCCTGGCCGCCCGGCCCGATGCCCTGCTGCTCCGCGGCGAGTGGGTGCCGGTACGTGTGCTGCAAGCCAAACCCGGCACCCGACGGTGGACCTGGCACGAGCAGGAGGGCACCGTCCGCTTTTTCGCACCCGACGGTGCCACCGGCCTGACCATCGATGTCGTGAACGCCTTCTACCTGGCTATCGCCCGGGCCGAACTGCCGCCCCGCATGGAAATGGCGGGTGCGTGGGTACCCACCACCTGGAACCGCCTGTTCATCCGGTCCCAGAAAACCAAATGGGGTACCTGTTCATCCAAAGGGCATATCTCCCTGAATTGGCGCTTGGTGAAAGCACCCCATTTCGTGTGGGAATACCTGATGGTGCATGAACTCTGCCACCGCATCGAGTTCAACCACAGCCCGGCGTTCTGGGCCCTCATCGACCGTTGCTATCCCTATCGGAAAGAGGCGGAGGCCTGGTTGGACCAGCACGGCGCGCTTGCCATGAGCGATCCCCTGCCCCAGGTGCCGTTGGAGCCCTACGGCAAGGCCAAGGTGTAGAGCCGGGCCGGCGGCACGTTGCGCCAAACCACCCGGAACCGCTCGGTATGGCGGTCCACCAGGTGCCGTTCGAAGGTGTTCTTGAACGGCATGGGCGACACATACTTGAAATACACCAGGCGGGCGTCGGGTGCGGCCAGCTCCAGCAGGCGTTTCCATATGGCGGTACCCACCGGTGTGGGAATGGCCTCGAACGGCAGCGAAGACAGGATCAGGTCGTACCGCATGCCGCTGTCGAACTCGAGCACATCGCCATGGAAAACGCGGACGGGTCCGCCGTGCACCATGGCATGTACCTGCTTGTAAAAAGGTTCATCCAATTCCACCACATCGAGCTGGTCGCCGGGCTCCAGCTGGCGGGTGAGCGCTTCGGTGATCACCCCGGTGCCGGGGCCCAGCTCCAGAATCCGGAGTGGTTCGTTTCCCTTCAATTGGCGGATCCGCGCGGTTTCGTCCAGAAAAGCCCGCACCAGACGGGGTGAGCTGGGTGCGACCGCACCCGTGCGGCGCCAGCCTTTTACAAAGGCGGCGACTTCGCGGACCGATTTTTCAAGACTACCTGATCGAGACGACATCGCCGCCAAAATAGGCACGGGCTTGCTACCTTCCGCCAAATTCCCCGGAAAACATGAAAACGTACCTATCCATGCTCATCGGTGTCGGCGTGTTGGCCGCATCCTGCCAACGCTACCCCGACTTCGCGTATCCCACCTATCCGGCGGCGGATGTGGTGGACGACTACCACGGCACTCCGGTCGCCGATCCCTGGCGCGGCCTCGAAGATCCGAATTCGGAGACCACCAAAGCCTGGGTGGAAGCCCAGAACGCGCTCACCTTCCCGTATCTCAAATCCCTGCCCGATCGCGACGCCCTGGAGGCCCGCCTGACCGAATTGTGGGATTATGAGAAATTCGGAACACCGTTCCGTCGCGGTACCAGCACCTTCTATTCGCGGAACAACGGGTTGCAGAACCAGGCGGTCTGGTACGTGCAGACCGGTACCGGCGAACCGCGGGTGCTCATCGATCCGAACACCCTGTCGGAAGACGGCACCGTGGCCCTGGCCATGATGTCGGTTTCGCACGATGGCGGCCAGGTGGCGTATGGAATCTCCTCCGGCGGGTCCGATTGGCAGCAGTTCCGCATCCGCAATGTGGAAACCGGTAGCGATTGGCCCGAAACCCTATCCCACATCAAATTCTCCGGAGCCAGCTGGGCCGTGGACGGTTCCGGCTTCTGGTACAGCCGCTACCCCGCGCCGGCCGAAGGGGAGGCCCTCACCGCCGCCAACCGCAACCAGAAGGTGTATTTCCACCGCCTGGGTACCGAGCAGTCGGAAGATGTGCTGGTATATGAGCGTCCCGACCAGCCCGATTGGGGATTCGATGCCAACGCCACCGAAGACGGCCGCTGGCTGCTCATATCGGTATGGCAGGGCACCGAGAACAAGAACCGCGTGTATGTGAAAGACCTGCGGAGCAACGGGCCGGTACGTCCCGTGTTGGACGCCTTCGACGCCAGCTACGAGTACATCATGAATGAAGGGAACCGCTTCTATTTCATGACCAACAACGGGGCCCCGAACAACCGGGTGATCGCCGTGGATGTGACCCGGCCCGACCCCGCCGCCTGGACCACCATCATCCCCGAACAACCCGAAGTGCTCACCGGCATTTCGTCGATCGCCGGGCGGTTCGTGGCCACCTATCTGAAAGACGCCCGCTCCCAGGTGAAACTGTACGCCTACGAAGGCACCTTCGAGCGCGAGGTGGAATTGCCCTCCATCGGCTCCGTAGGTGGTTTTTCGGGTCGTAAAACCGATACCGACGCCTTCTACGCCTTCTCCTCGTTCACCTATCCCACCACGATATTCCGGTACGATTTCGCTACGGGTACCTCCACCGAATACCGGAAACCCCAGGTGCGGTTCAATCCGGACGACTACGAAACGCGGCAGGTCTTCTACACCTCGAAAGACGGCACCCGCATTCCCATGTTCATCACCCACAAGAAGGGGATCGCATTGGACGGGAACAACCCCACCTACCTGTACGGATATGGCGGGTTCAACATCTCCCTCACGCCGAGTTTCAGCATCAGCAACCTGGTGTTCATGGAACGGGGCGGGGTGTATGCCGTGCCCAACCTGAGGGGTGGTGGCGAGTACGGCAAGGAATGGCACGAGGCCGGTACCAAGGAACGCAAGCAGAACGTGTTCGACGATTTCATCGCGGCGGCCGAGTATCTGATCGCCGAGGGGTACACCTCGGCCGACCACCTGGCCATCGGCGGCGGATCCAACGGCGGCCTGCTGGTGGGTGCCGTCATGACCCAGCGCCCCGAGCTCTTCCGGGTGGCCTTGCCGGCCGTGGGCGTGCTGGACATGCTCCGGTACCACACCTTCACCATCGGGTGGGCCTGGAAGAGCGATTACGGTTCCAGCGAGGACCCCGAGGGTTTCCGCTACCTCATGGCCTATTCGCCCCTGCACAACGTGCGTGAAGGCGTGCGTTACCCGTCCACCCTCATCACCACCGGCGACCACGACGACCGCGTGGTGCCCGCGCACAGCTACAAGTTCGCCGCCGAACTGCAAGCCAAACACGCCGGCCCCAACCCCGTGCTCATCCGCATCGAAACCCGCGCCGGGCACGGCGCCGGCAAACCCACGGCCATGGTCATCGAAGAGCAGGCCGACAAATGGGCCTTCGTCTTCTCCGAAATCAACCGCTGAGCATCATGTCCACAACCCGTCGTTCCTTCCTGAAGAAGCTGGGGCTGGGCCTCGGTGCCTTGCCTATCCTTGGTTCCATTCCGGGACCGGTACGCGCCTCCGCGCCGGGCGCCTTCACCTTCGCCCACCTCACCGACATGCACGTGCAGCGCAAACGGGCCGGCCACCTGGGGTACCGGGCCTGTGTGGATGCGGTGAACGGGCTCGACCCGCGCCCCGATTTCGTGCTGATGGGGGGCGACATGGCCTTCGACGGGCTCTACACCGACAAGCAGGTATTCCTGGATTCCATCGACCTGTTCGTGACCGAATCGGACCGGTTGGCCATGCCCTGGTACGGCTGCCTGGGCAACCACGACATCCTGGGTTGGTCGTCGCGGCGCAAGGTGCCCGTGGACGACCCCGACCTGGGCAAGGGGCTCATGCTCAAGGCCGCCCGCATGCCGCATAGTTGGTATTCCTTCGATCGGAACGGGTGGCATTTCGTGGTGTTGGACACCCTGCATCCGGTTCAGGTGGAGTCGGGACCGTCGTACAAACCCGGCATCGGGGCCGAGCAGCTCGAATGGCTGCGCTACGATCTGGGTGCCGCCGCCGGCAAACCTACGGTGGTGCTCATGCACATCGCGGCTTTCTGCCATTCCCCGCAGATCTCGGGGAATCTGGAGTCGCGCGCCTACAGCGGCCTGGTGATCGAAGACAACCTGGCCCTGCGCACCATCCTGGAGCGGCATGGCGTGAAAGCCGTGATCCAAGGCCATACCCATCAGATCGAGGATTTCTACTGGAACGGCATCTGGTACATCACCAGCGCCAGTGTGAGTGCGGCCTGGTGGGGCGGAACCTGGCGGGGGTTCGACAACGGGTTCACCGTATTCACGGCGCATACCGACGGCTCGCTCACCTGGGAGCGCAAGACCTTCGCCTGGGAGCACCAGCTCGAGCCCGAAGACGAGCTCGAACGCCGGCGCATCGCCGAGCGGGCCGATTTCCTGGCCGCCCAGCGGGCCTTGTATGAACGGGAAGTGATGGGGCTGCGCGACTGACGCCACCGGGGATAGCCGCGCTTCAATGGTGTGTCACGAATCAGATTTCGGACCATCCGCACCTACACCTCCGGCGGTTACGGCGGAGATGCCTATCATACCGGCATGATCGCCTCGTCCACCTACGGCTATGCTTGGACGGATCCGGGAAGCGGGTACCCGCTCGCGCCGGTCGGATACACCTACGCCTACCGCTACGATGGGCGCGGGCAGCTGGTCACGGCGGACAACTCCCTGGGTTCCGCCTGGGACGTGGGGGTAGGCGCGGGCAACACCTTGCAGTATGATCCCAGCGGGAACATGACGCGGTTCAATACGGGAAGCGTCACGCGCACCTATACCTATACGGCGGGTACGAACCGGTTCTCGCATAGCACCGAACGTCTGAACGGCTACGATGCCTCCGGTCGGGTCACGTCCATCGAGGGACATGCCCAGGGGTACCAGTCATTCCAGATCGATCCGTACTGGGGCAAGGCGACCCGTATAGCGGGCGAGCAAACGGTGGCCTACCGGTTCGGTGCGGCCGGCCAGCGGGTAGGGATGACGGCCGATCCGGACGGGCCCACCCCGCACCGCACGATGTACATCCATGGGTTGGGTGCCGAACCCCTGGTGGAGCGTCGCAACCAGGGCCCGCACCCGGTCACGCGGCACGTGTACGGCCCGGCGGGCCTTCTGGCCATCCATGAGGGGCCGGATGGCACGGTCTGGTTCCCGCTGAAGGACAACCTGGGCTCGACGCGGGTGGTTTTCAGCCGCAGCGGGACGGTGTTGAGCTGGACTGACTACTATCCGTTTGGTGGTATCCTGCCGGGTCGAAGTGGCACATCAGCCATCGATCACGACAACATAAAGTTCACGGGGTACGAGAAGGAGTCAGAAGGCGGGTTGGACACCTATCATGCCGAGGCAAGGGGTTATGATCCGGTGATAGGGAGGTTTACGGGGCGGGATCCGCATGCTCAACACTACCCCGACTGGTCACCTTATCACTATGCGGCCAACAACCCCGTTTTAATAACAGATCCAACAGGAATGGATTGGTATAGTTCGAATGATGGCGCGGTAAAATGGGTGGAAGGAAGCGATGAAATTGAGGGTTACACCAATATTGGAGCCAATTATACCCACAATATCGGTGGAGGCATATCCATTACTTATAACCAGAATGTAGCGGAATCCATTATGTTCACCGCAATGGGAGCCGAGGGCTGGGTGTCGCAGATTGCTAATGGAATAAACTGCTATGAGGCATGTACTACCATGTTATCGAATGAAGGGACTACAACTGCTGGACGTTCATCTGAAGTAGTAATGACCAATACCGGAGAGAACGGAAGGGCTGGATCGGCAACTGCAAATACTCAAGGAGGCTTGAGTGTTTTGAATAAAAATATTGAAAACGGAAGACCTGTGATCGTTGGGGTGGACTATAAGTCAGGGTCACCTAATGCAGATGGAATGACGGATCACTTTGTGGTAGTCTCTGGAAAAACTGAGACTCTGAGCAATGGGCGGGTCACTACAACTTCATACAGATTTTTTGATCCAAGAACGTCTCATTCATCCTATGGAACTCAGGCCACCAATCAATTCAGACTTCAGAACAACCGATTGGTAGGAACATACCAGCAGGGCGCAAGGATCAATTTTAATTATACAGTCACTGCAATCAGAAGGAATCGGTGAATATATGCGTTTATTACTCGCGATTTATGCTGCACTGTTCTATTGTTTATCCTGTAGGGGACAAAGTGTGGGCTTTTCTGATTACCTGGATAATTTCACGACGGTTGAATTGCCTATATTGATGGACAATAGTGTCGTGGCGCGTTCGTACTATTATCCCAATGGGGATGGTGCTGAAATACCAAATGAATATATAATCAAATACATTTGTCGGGACCGCGCAGATTGCGATCTTGATCCGGAGCGGTTCAGGTATACATTTGGAATTAGGCTGCCTTACCAAGACAGTGTAATT
>JANJTJ010000001.1 GCA_024711145.1 Balneolales bacterium | reverse complement strand
GCCACCGGACGGGCGCGGCGGCCAAGCCGGCAGGCCCGATTCCGCATAGGGAGCGGCGTATTCGGTCCACAACAGCCCCGGCGCCCGCTCGCCGCTCCCGGTCCGGGCCGGCCGGCTCAGCCGCCACGCCTCCGCCGATGCGGCCAGCCGGGCCAGGTGGTGCCGCGCTTCCTCCAAGGGGTCCGGCTCGGCCGCATCCAGGGGCTTGCGCCAGCCCGACCCGAACCGCTTCAATACCGGATTCTCATGGAACCTGGGATACAGGCCCTCCGCCATGCCGATGGCGAACACGGTTTTGCCGTGGGTATCGGGCAAATGGTGGATTTCGGTCACCAACAGGGCGTCCGGCCGGTCGTCGGGACGTTGCGAAAATCCGGCCAACCACACATCCAAGGTGCGCAACCAAGTGGTTTCGTCCACGCTGCGGTCCAGGCCCAACCGGGTGTAGGTATCGCCCAACCCCCTCAGGATGTCTTCCAAACGCCGGGTGATGGTTCGTACTTCCTCGTTGGCCCGCAGGTCGAACCGGCCCATCCAGGCGGCTGTGCGTCGGCACCATTCGGCAATGGGCGCGTCGGTGGAGGGCGGTAACAGGTCCCGGATGGCCACCAACCGCTGGAAATGGGCTTCCTGGTAGGCCAGGTCTTGCTCCCGCTTCCCATCGGGGCGGAAACGGCCCATCAGCGGTTCGTTGATTTCGCGGGCCACACGGAGCAGGGCGCGCATGTCGGGCGACTCGCCGGGCGGTTTGAGCGTACGGTCGGCGAAGATGGCGTAGGCCTCGTCCATGCGGAAGCCCCGTGGCCGCCAGGCGAACAACCGCAGCCAGCGGGCGGCAACCGGATGCGACCGGAACGGCGCCCCCTGGGTGATGCGGATGGGTATGTCCCATTCCCGGGCCACGGTTTCCATGTCGGCCCGGTAGGTGGAAAGGTCTCCCACCAGCACGCGGAAATCGGTCAGACGCAGGTTCGAATCGGCCTGCATGGCATCCAGAACGGCCGTGAAGACGGCTTCCACCTCGGCAACGGGGTTCGACGCCTTCAGAAATACGGGTTCCGGAACGGCCGCCGTGCCAGCCACGGGTTCGGCGGGCAGCCCCCAACGCGCCACCGTGCGGCGCACATAGGGCAGCCCCGTGTCGCATAACAGGATTTCGACACGGGTGCCGACCGATTCCCAGAAACGCACCAGGCGGTCCATGGCCGCCCATTGCGTGGGGAACAGATGGTCGATCTGATGGATCCACACCGTGGGCCAGGCATGCCAGGCCGGATCGGGCGTGAAGGGTTGGCCCGGCAGGGATTCGCGCCAGCGGAACCCCCGGCCACGGAACCACCGGTCGAAATCGCGCAGTACGCGCACCGGTTCGGCCGCGGTATCCAGGTCGGCGACAGACACCCCCGCACGGGCTGCCAGGGCCAGCAGGTCGCTCAGGGCACGCACCATGTCGGGATGCCCCCAGGTGGCCTCCCAGGCGGCACCCTCGGTCCGTATCCATTCCTCGATGAGCAACGGCCGCTCCCGGGGAGCCACCACCACGGCTGGAAAGGTGTCGTCGGCCTGCAGCCAGGCCTGCTCGTCCAACCAGGCCGCCAAGGTGCGCACATCCGGCGCGGGCCCCCGCAAGGCCGCCTGCAAGGCGCGGCGGGTTTCGCGCTCCATGAGCTGGGAACCCACCAGAACGAGGTCGGTAGGGGCGGCTTCTGCCGTCAGGATGGCGGCCAAGGGGCCACTGGCGGGTGCGGTACGGAGGCGGATGGGCATGCCGGGAAACTAGGCATGCGGAGTGACAGGTCGTGTCACTCGTCGAAGGATTCCACCCGTTCGATTGCCAATTCCCGATCGAACAGTTTTTCGAACAGCTCCCGTTTGCGCATGGCACCCCAGATTTCCAGTTGGGGGTCGATCATGGTGCGCACTTGCAGGGTCACCTGCTTTTGGGTGACCACCACATCCACGGCCTGCACGTTCTGGAAGTGGCTGCGGTCCAACCCGTCTGCTACGCGCAACAGGCCGGAAAGCGCCTTCACCCGGCGTTTCTGCTCGGGCGAAAGCAGCTCGAACTGCTTGTGGCTGTGTTTCGGGGCACTGCGGCGGTGGTACCGGGCCACATGCCCGATGATCTCGATCTCTTCCTGCGTGAACCCCTTGAGATCCGCGTTCAGGATGAGGTACAGGGCATGTTTATGATGTTTGTGATGGGAGATGTGGTAGCCGATGTCGTGCGTGAGGGCGGCGTATTCGAGCAGTTCCCGGTCTTCGGGGGTCAGGTTGTGCCAGGGCTTGAGGTCGTCGAAAAGCTGCAAGGCCAACCGGGCCACGTGGGTCGAATGGTCCTCGTGCCAGTTGCATTTGCGCAACAGTTCGAAGATGCTGCGGCGGCGCGGGTCGGCGATCTCGGCCATCCGCCGAAGCTCTTTGTATTCGCGACGGATGTACCGGAGGATGATGCCTTCCCGCATGGCCTGCACCGACGTGCGTACCCGTTGGATGCGGAACAGGGTGAGCACGGTGTCGAGCAGGACCATGCCCGGAACGATGAGGTCCACCCGTTTGGGGTCCATACCGGGTAGTTTGGCCCGTTGGGCGGAGGTCATGCCCATCACCCGTTTGTGGAACAGGCGGTAGGCGTCGGCGGTGTATTCGAATTCGTTGAGTGTTACCGATACATCGGTCCGTGTGAGGTGGGCCATCATCACGGCGATGGTCTGCAAGGTGCCCGAACAGCCCACCAGGGTCTCCAGGCGGAACGATTCGGCCGCTTCCACCAACCCTTTCAGACGGGACAGATAATGGGATTGCAGGTGTTTGATGTCGGCTTTCGACGGCGGATCGGAGGTGATGAACTCCTTCCGCATGCGCGAAACGCCGATCTTCTGGCTTTCCAGGTGCAGGAAATCGCGTTGGTTGGCCAGGATGAATTCCGTGCTCCCGCCGCCGATGTCCATGATGAGCACCGGCGCCGTGCCCAGGTGCATGCCATGCTGCACGGCGGTACCGATCAGCTCCGCCTCGGTGACGCCCGGAATGGCCATGATCTTGATGCCGACCTCATCGATGGCCCGTTGGATGAAATCGCCGCCGTTGGATGCTTCGCGGATGGCGGAGGTGGCATAAGCCAGCACATGTTCCACCTTGTAGCTGGTGCAGAGCGTCTGGATGTTGGCCAGCGCTTCCAACCCGCGGGTGAAGGCCGCTTCGGACAGGAACCCACCCAGGCCGTCCTCGCCCAGAAACACCATCTCCTTGATCGAATCCACGATGGAATAGGTGGCATCGGGGCGGATGTCCACAATCAGCGCATGAAAGGAGTTGGTACCCAGATCGATGGCGGCGATCCGGCGCACGCGGGGTTGGGATTCCGGCGGTGAGTCCATGCGTGTGGGAATGTTCGGGGCTAATATACCGGCTTCGTACTTTGCCATCCGTCATGCGCTACCTCATTCTTCTGCTCGGCTTGCTTTCGGCAGCCCCCACACTCACGGCCCAGGAGGTCGTTCCCGGCCGCATCATGGTCAAATTCCACGAACCGGCCGGGCGGGCCAAGGCGGTGGATCCCGTGGCCGACCAGTTGCGGGTGTTCGGCATGACCGAAATGATACCGGTGATGACCCCGGGATTCCGCAAAGCCGGGGGTGGGGCCTTGCCCGACGACCTGGAGCGGACCTACCAGGTGCGGTACGTTTCGGGGTTGGATCCGGCCTTCGTGGCGTCCAAGATCGCCAACATGCCGGGCGTGGCCTATGCCGAACCCGTGTATATGATGCGAACGGCGCGGGTACCCAACGATTCGCTCATCGGCCGGCCGGGGCACGACTTCTTCGGCCTGCACCGGTTGTTCGAAGCCTGGGATGTGAGCACCTCCAACCCCGATGTGGTGATCGCCATCGTGGATTCGGGCACCGAATACCGGCATCCGGATCTGGACGGCAACCTGTGGCGCAACCCTTCACCCGGGCTGGCGGCGTCGATGTCCGAGCTGTTCTCCCACATCCAGAACGATACCATCGGTTGGAATTTCTGGAACAGCGGCGACATCAACACCCCGGAGCAGAACGCCGATCCGCGGCCGAACGGCAGCACGCACGGCACCCATGTGGGCAGCATAGCCGCCGCCGAAACCGACAACACCACCGGATTGGCCGGCACCGGGTTCGACAGCCGGTACATGGTGGTGCGGGTGGGTGGCACCATGGCCGACCCCACCGCCATCGGCTACGGGTACCCCGGCATCCTGTACGCCACCCTGAACGGTGCCGATGTGATCAACTGCAGCTTTGGTGGGCCCGGGTATTCCCAATTCGGGCACGACGTGGTCAAATTCGCCACGGCCAACGGCTCCCTGGTGGTGGCCGCAGCCGGCAACGACAACAGCGAGGGGTCCTTCTACCCGGGCAGTTACCCCGAAGTGTTGAACGTGGGCTCCATCCGCCAGGACAAACTGCGGTCCAATTTCTCCAATTTCGGCTACTCCGTGGATGTGATGAGCCGGGGGCAGGACGTGCTCGGCGCCATCGGAACCGGCAGTTACGTCCAGAATTCGGGCACTTCCATGGCCAGCCCCCTGGTGGCCGGCATTGCGGCGTTGGTACGTGCCGCACACCCCGATTGGAGCCCGAACCGGGTGCGCCTGCAGATCCGTGCCAGCGCCAACCGGACCGACCTGTACGCCGCCAACACCAACCCCCTGTATGCCTACAAGCTGGGTAACGGGTATGTGGACGCCTACCGGGCTGTCGCCGTGCCCCTGCCCGGTTGGGAAATCGTGACCACTTCGTTCCTGAGCGCCTCGGGCCGCAAGCTGGATGTGGAGGAGACGGGTGTGCTCCGGCTCGAATTCGTGAACCGGGGGGTGGCCTCCGGAGCCATGTCCGTATCGTTTACGGCCTTGGAAGCGGGTATCACTTTTCCGGCCGGGGCTACGGCCCCCTTGCCGGCCACCGGCAACGAGGGTACCGCCGTAGTGGAGATTCCCATCCGCATTGCGGGCAGTTACAATTTCGCCCGCATACCCCTCGTGCGTGTGGAGTGGGAAGACAGCGGCCTGGGGTACCGCGATTTCGACAACGTGCGCTACGAAAACTTCACCTACGACCGCATCGACGCCAACCGCATACGCACCTCGGTGGGCGCCAACGGTACCGTAGGCTTCGAAGACGCCACCAACGGCGCCAACGGCATCGGGTTCAGCACCTTGCGGGTTTCGGGCACCGATACCACCGCCTCCGAAAACATGTTGTATGAAGGCGGCCTGCTCATCACCGCCCGCACCGCCGACGGCAGCATCCATGTCATCAATACCATGAGGGCCACGTCCGGCTTCGACCGCCACTTCCGCCCGTCCCGTGGGTTCACCACCCGCCGACCCGGCATCGTGGCCGATCTGGATGGCTCCACCCTCTTCACCAATTCGGGTCTACCGGTGGCGCCCGATCTGGAAATCCGCCACGAGGTGTTCGCGTTCGATTCGGAATCCCTCAACCGCACCGTTTTCCTGAAATACCAGGTGAAGAATACCGATCCCAACGGCGCCGACATCGAAGACCTGTACCTGGGACTTTTCCTGGATTGGGATATCGGCGATTACACCGCCAACAATGTGGGATGGGTGGAAGCGGACAGCCTGCAGTACGTGTATGATCCCGCCGGCCTTGCCGATTATCCCTATGTGGCCCTGGCGCATCTGGGGCCGATCAGCGCGGCCCTGGCCATCGACAACGCCTACGACGGGCCGGTAACCGAGTCGCGCTTCGGAACCTACTACTCGGCGGGCAGCCCCACCGACGACGGCTTCACCCCGGTCGAAAAGCGCGGCGCCGTGTCCGTGGGCCGGGCGTTCACCCAGGTCCAGCAAGTGGATGTGGCCGTGCTCAGCGCTACGGGGCCATATCGGCTGAACGACGGAGACAGCCTCACCACCGGGTTCGTATTGGCCTTCGGGGAAACGCTGGAGATCCTCCGCGCCCAAGTGGCGGCCGCCCGAGCGGCGGGTGTAGTGGCGGTGAGTCCGCTCACCATACCCGGCGAGGAGCCGGGGCCGCGCCCGACGGTGGCCACCCTGTACGCGCCCTATCCGAACCCCTTCAACCCGGAAACCACCGTCCGGTTCTTCGTGCCGACCAACGGAACCGTGCGGGTGGAGGTGTACGACGTGCTCGGGCGGCGCGTGGGCGTGCTGGCAGACCGGTTCTACAGTGCCGGCGAACACGAGATTCCGTTCGATGCCCGAGGCCTGGCCAGCGGTGTGTACCGGCTGCGCCTGTCGGCGGGCGACCTGGTTCGTTACCGGAACGTGACCCTGCTGCGCTGATCAGCCCAGGCGGGCGGCGCGGCGTTTGGCGGCTTCCTCGTAGCGGGTCTTTTCCAGCTCCGTTTCGGTGATGATGGGGGGCACCGGTATGGGATTGCCGTCCGAATCGACCGCCACGAACGTGTAGAACGAGGTGGTGCACAGCCGCCGCGACCCGGTGCGCAGGTTTTCGGCCCACACCTCCATGGCCACTTCCATCGACGTGCGGAACGCGCGGGTCACCTCGCCCTCGATCACCACCACTTCGCCCAGTTTGATGGCGTGTTTGAACTCCACGCTGTCTACCGACACCGTAACCACGCTGCGGTTGCTGTGGCGTTGGGCGGCAATGGCCGAACATACGTCCATCCAATGCAACAAACGCCCGCCCATGAGGTTGCCCAAGGGGTTCGTATCGTTGGGCATCACGAGTTCATTCATGCGGACCCTCGACATCGCAACGGTTTTTTCGTTGTGGGCGGTGGGAACGGGGAGGGTGTCCTGGTAGCGTTTGGTCATGGTAACCTTGAATATACGGAGGGGCATTTGCTGCGAACCGAGGGCATCCGGAAGGCGTTCGGAACCAACCAGGTATTGGACGGGCTGGACCTCGACCTGAAACCGGGCACGGTGGTCGGGTTGTTGGGCAACAACGGAGCGGGGAAATCCACCCTCATCCACATCCTGCTGGACCTGGTACCGGCCGATGCCGGGTTTGTGGAGATGATGGGCATGCGGTACCCGAAAGAGACCCAGGCCATCCGCCGCCGCATCGGGGTGATGCCCGAGGAGGACCTGCTGCATGACGAACTGACCGCCGAAGAACAGCTCGAATTCTCCTGCCGGCTGTACGGCATCCCGAAAGCGGAGCGGCACTTGCGCATCCGCACCCTGTTCGACTACTTCTTCGACGATGCCCGGGTGTTGCTGCAGAGTTGCGGGTCGTTTTCGGTGGGCATGCGCAAAAAAATGGGCATCATCATCGCGCTGCTGCACAACCCGGACCTCCTCATACTCGATGAGCCCTTTTCGGGGCTCGACCCGGCCGCCAGCCAGACCCTCATCCGGTTTCTGTTGCGGTGGATGCATCCGGAGCGGGGCATCCTGGTCAGTTCGCACAACCTCAACTATGTGGAGCAATTGGCCAACCACGTCTGGGTGCTGCACGAACGGCGCATGGTGTACGACGGCAGCCTGGCCGCATTCAAAGAACGCGGCGAAGGGTTGTTGGACCGAACCCTGTTCGACCTGCTCAACGACAGACCCAAAGACGACACCGGACTGGCATGGTTGAAACGGTAGCCTTTCTGGTGCGCGTGAAACTGCGGGCCATGTTCCTGGCCAGCGAGGTCCGCTGGCTCAACGTGCTGCGCCTGGGTGCCGTGGTGTTTTCGGCGGCTTACGGGTACTACTACGGGTACCTGTTCGACCGCATGGTCACCAGCGACCGGGTGCAGGTGAGCATAGCCCAGGCCGACATCCTGCTGCAGTTGTTGGTGCTCAGCATGGTGGTGTTCGTCAACTATTTTCCCGGGTACCGGCCGTCGGGCCGGTTCATCCGCGACACCTATCCCATATCGCGAGCGGTGCGGTTGGCGGCCAACGCCGCGCACGATTTCATCCACCTGTATTACCTGTACGCCCTGGTATTCCTGTTCGCGGTGAAAGCGGGCAGCCTGTTGTTCGGATGGGTGGCCTGCCTCACCACGCTGGTGTTGTTCGCGGGGGCATTGGTAGGCGAACGGGCCGGCAAGATCTTCATCGAGCAGGAGATCCGGCATCGGGTCGGGAACCTGATGGTATGGAGCCTGGTACCGGTCGGCCTCATCGCATACGCGGCCATGGGCTATATGGGATGGTGGGATGAATGGCGCCGCCTCGGCTTGGCGGCGGTTTGGGCCGGGGCGGCCGTCTGGGTATATCTCCGGTTGGATGGTGCCGTCACCCATACCAAAGACCGGCGCGGCGTGCGTCCCGACCGCATGCGATGGGACCGGCGCCTGCCCGAGGAATTGCGCATCTACCTGCGCCGGGCCAGCATCCGCCCGTTGTTGCTCATCCTGCCCCTGCTCAAGTTCGTGGGCGTGCTGTATGCCTATCTGGTGAACGGGGGGCAATGGCATACCATGGCCTGGTGGACCGAGTACTACGCCATGCTCATGTTTCTGCCGGTAGCGCCGTTCACCTACATCCAGAACAACCTGGCCGGTTTCTACCGGGAGACCTGGCTGGCACACGACCAGGCGCACGGGAACGCCGGCCGCGTGGGCAAGGCGTTTTACGGGGTGCTCTGGCCCGTGCTCGGTTACGACCTGCTCTGCACCGCGGTGGCCTTGCAGGCCATCGGCGTGTTGGAGTGGAACTACCTGTGGCTGTATGCGGCCGTAGCCCTCGGATTGGTGCCGGTAGCGCTGTGGGGATCGCTCTGGAAGCCCCGGCGCATCACCCATTTCCTGAGCATCGAGAGCCTCACCAGCTTCCAGAACAACACCTCCACGCGGGTCACAGTGGTCGGCATGCTGGTGATCGTACTGTTGGCCGGCCTATGGAAAGCGGGGGTTCCCGGGCCGATCCTGGTGCTCCTAACGACAAGCGCCTGGTGGGGGACCACCAGGCGCTTGAAGGAATCCTATCCGGAATACCGGTACCGGCTCTACGACCGGTTGTTCAAACAGGGCTGACTCAGTTGTAGCCCGTGTTCTGCTGCAGGTTGGGGTTCACGAGGATCTCGCGCTCCGGAATCGGGAACACGAATTTGTCCAACGTGGACGCTTCACCGTCGATGTTGCCACCCGTGCGGCGCATGTCGTGGAAGATGTGCCCCTCGAAGGACAGCTCGCGACGGCGCTCGGCCATGATGTCGGCCAAGGTGACCGCCAGTAGCGGGGTGGCGGACGCGCGCACCCGAACCGTGTTCACATCATCCAGGGGCGTTACGCCACCCACACCGGCGGCGGTGCCGGTTACGCGGAAGTTGGCTTCGGCGCGGGTGAGATGCATTTCAGCCAAACGGACCACCACCACGTTGCGCCCGGAGTTCCGGAACTTGTTGGTGTGGCGCTCGCCGCTGTCCGTATGGAAGAAGGCGCGACGCACGTCGGTCAGTTCGTACTGATCGAGATGCACGTCGGCGACATCGATATCGCCACGACCGCCGAATCCGCTGGAGGCATAGTATACCTGGTTGTTGTTGGTCCCATCCAACGGCGTGATGACCACGGAGAAGACGGTTTCGTCGCCGTTTTCAACCTGGTTGAAGGCATCGCCGAAGGTGGCTTCCAGCGAGAACCCGCCCAAGGTGATCACCCGGTTGGCCTCGTTGGCGGCCGCGGTGTAATCGGACGCCGTGCCCTTCGACATGTGCACACGAGCCAACATGGCGCTGGCCGCAAAGGTCGTGGCATAGATGTCGTTGTCGGTGGGCAGGTTGTTTTTCGCGAAGGTCAGGTCCGATTCGATCTGCGTGTAGATCGCGGCAACCGTGGCGCGGCTCACATTGGAGGCCTCGTCGATGGCACGGGTCGGGGTCGTGATCAGGGGAACACCCAGATTCACGGCCGGGTCGCCGTTGGTGTAGGCTTTGCCGAAGGCGCGTACCAGCTCGAAGTAGGTGGTGCCACGGATGAACCGGGCTTCCGCTTCGATGCGCACGCGGTCGGGGTCGGCCGGGTCGGTCGATACCACATCCAAGGCACTCAACACGTTGTTCACGCGGTTGATGGTGTTGTAGCCGGCCGTCCACATTCCCGTGATCACCGCATTGGTGGCGGGAATGTTCTTCTGCCATACTTCGCGCTGGTCGAAGAAGGTGCCGTTCCAGATCACTTCGTTCTGCGTGGAACCATACAGCTCCATGGCATAGACGAAGGAACCGCCGTAGCCGTTGGTTCCACCGAAGGTGTCGTAGGCGCCTACCAGGGTGTTCTGAACCCCTTCGGGCGTACTGAGCGCAACCTCATCCGTGATGGAGGCTTGCGGTGCCAGATCGAGCACCCCGTCGCAGGCAGCCAAGCCCACGGAGAGTGCTACGACCATGATGGCATGTGCACGTGTTTTCATAGTTCTGTTGTTCTTGCTCTAAATGGTGTTCGCTGGCCGGTCAGAAACCGATCTCAACCCCGAAGGTGATGGTTTTGGCTTGAGGCGCCGAGTAGAAGTCGTTGCCCAGACCGATGTTGCCGCCGATGAAGTCGGTGTCCACTTCCGGATCCCAACCTTTGTAGTCGGTCCAGGTCAGCAGGTTGATGCCGGTGGTGTACAGACGGACTTTCGACATGCCGGTACCTTGCAGCAGCGTGCGGGGCACGTTGTAGCTGAGGGTCACGTTTTTGAGACGCACGTACGAACCATCCATGATGTACCGGCTGGAATGGCGGGTACCGTTGCCACCATAGAGGCGGGCTTCCGGAACGTTGGTGTTCGTGTTGGTGGGCGTCCAGCTGTTGAGCTGGTCGCGCGTCTGGTTGTCGAAGAAGTCGCCGTTGGCAACCGCGAAACGACCCATGCCACCGAAGTAGCGGTCGTTGCCTTGTACGAACTGGAACAGCACGCTCAGGTCGAACCCTTTGTAGGAGAAGGCGTTGGTGAAACCACCCACGTAATCCGGGTTCGGGTCGCCGATCACGCGGTCGGTGGCGGCAGACCAGCTGGCCGTGGTGGTGCGGGTGCCGTCGGCAGCGTACACGTAGTAGAGGGCGTCGCCGTTGGTTTCGTCAACTCCGGCGTACTCCTTGCCATAGAACACCCCGATGGGTTGCCCCTCGATGGCGCGGTTGATGAACCCGCCCGTGATTACCTGGCCGTCGATGTTCGTGATCTTGTTCTTGTTCGAAGAGATGTTGAACGAGGAGTTCCACTTGAAGTCGCCGGTCAGGTTGAAGGTGTTGATCACCAGTTCCCATCCTTTGTTCTCCAGGCTGCCCACGTTTTTCACGGCGCTCAGGAAGCCCGTGGTGGCCGGAACGTTCACGTTCAGCAAGAGGTCTTCGGTCTTTTTCACATACCAGTCGAACTCACCGGTTACGCGGTTGTTGAACAGGCCGTAGTCCATACCCACGTTGAATTGGCTCGTTTGCTCCCATTTCAGGTCGGGGTTGGCCGTTTGCGTGGGGCTCTGGCCCGGCAGCGATGCGTAGGAGTTGCCACCCCACAGCGCCAGGTACGGGAAGTTGCCGATTTCGGCGTTACCGGTAAGGCCGTAGCTCACACGCATTTTGGCGTAGGAGAGCTGCTCACGGATGGAAGCACTGAAGTCTTCTTCGGTGATCACCCAGCCGAAGGAGGCGGCGGGGAAGAAGCCGTAGCGGTTGTCGGCACCGAACCGGGAGGAGGCGTCCACACGACCACTGATGGTGGCCAGGTACTTCTCCTTGTAGTTGTAGTTGGCGCGGGCGAAGTACGAGGTGAAGGCGTACTCCGAACCGTTGGATCCGCCACCGAGAATCTCGGCAGCCGAAATCAGGTTTCTGAGACCGGCAGCGGTGAAGTTGCGACCGAATACGTCGGCGTAGTTGTAGTCGCTGTACTGCATGCTGGTACCCACGGTGGCGTCAACCCGATGGTCGCGCGCCAGGCTGCCCTGCCAGTTCAGGTAGGTGCTGGCCGTGTAGGTTACCGATTGCTGCCAGGTGTTGAACCCGATGCCGCCTACGTTGTTCGACCAGTTGTCGGCTGTTTCGGGACCATAGAACTCTTCGTCGTTCACGGTCATGATGTCGGCACCCAGATCACCACGGAGCATGAGGCTCGGGGAGAAACGGAAGGTACCGTAGGCATTGGCCAGGGTGCGGAAGGTCTTCGTCTTGTAGGAGGCGAAGTCGCGGTCGAACAACCCGTTGTAGTAGATCGTGTTCGGGTTCAGCTCGTCGGTGCCCGGGATGTAGATCGGGCTCAGGGGCGATTGCGCCACCAACTGCAGGGGCGTGGAGAAGGCGTTGTCGGCCGCCAGACGCTGGTTCAGCGTACGGGAGCTGTTCACGCTCACACCCAGGTCGATGCGCTCGCTGGCCTTGTGGTCCACGTTCAACCGGCCGCTGATCCGCTGGTAGCGGTTGCGGATGAGGATACCGTCCTGGTCGCTGAAATGACCGGAAGCGTAGAAACGGGTCTGCTCGTTGCCACCCATGGCCGACAGGTCGTGCGAGAACATGCCCGCATCCTGGAAGGCCTCGTCCTGCCAGTTCGAATTCACTTCGGCGTTCTCGAAGTCGGTGCCTTGGGCCATGTAGCCGAAGTAGAACTCGACATCACCGATGTAATCGTAGCAGTTGGGGTCGTTGGGAACTACCGAACATCCGTCTCCATAGTAGTTCTCGGAGTTGATGGCCGCCTGCCGGAAGTAATCCCGATACTCGGTGGCATTCATGAACTCCATCTTGTTGGTGGGTTCGCTGAAACCGGTCTGGAAGTTGTAGGTGAACTGGGTACGACCGGCACGGCCTTTTTTGGTCGTGATCAGTACCACTCCGTTCGCCGCACGGGAACCGTAGATGGCGGCCGCCGATGCGTCTTTCAGGATCTGGATGGATTCAACATCGTTGAAGTTCAGGTCGGCCAGCGGGTTGGTAACGGCACCGTTGGTGGAGAAATCGTCGGAAATGGCCGGTACGCCGTCGATGACATACAGGGGCTGGTTGCCGGCCGTAACGGAGGAGGATCCGCGGATCCGGACCGTCATGCCCTGGCCCAACTTCCCGTTGTCCTGCTGGATGAACACCCCGGCGATCTTGCCTTGGATGGCGTTCTCCACCGTGTTTACCGGTTGGTAGGCGATGTCGTCGGTGGTCACACTGCTGATGGAGCCCGTCACATCCCGACGCGATACCTCACCGAAACCGACCACCACGACTTGGTCGAGACCGACCACATCAGGTTCCATCTCGATGTTGAGCGTCATGTTGCGGCTCAGGGTCACGTTCTGGCGGGTACGTTTGTACCCCACCGAAGAGATGACCAGCTCGTGGGTGCCTGCCGGCAGCACCAAGGAATAATTACCGTCTACATCCGTCACGGCACCCCGGTTGAGGGTGGGAACGAAGATGTTCACGGCCGGGAGCGGTTCACCGGTGGATTGGTCGGTGACCACGCCGGAGAGCGTCAGCCCCTGGGCCATAGCCTGACCCGAAAGGAGGCAGAGCGCGCCCACGAGGAACGCGCGCATCAACTGTTTCATAGCGTATTGGTTGGTTGGTTTAATTCGACCCGACTGGTTCTGACCAGCCCGATGTGTACGTCAAGTGCCGGATGGTAACAAGCGAAAGCCTAAATTGAAAGGCAAGAACCCGCATTTCGTCCCGATTCGATGCGATTTGCGCCGCTTTTTCTTCATTTGGTCCCATATCGCCTTACTTTTTTAGGCGATTTTTCGAAATCTTTCGCCTCAGATGACCCAACTCCGCCCTTCCGGCTGCTTTATTCTGCTGATTCTCGGCCTAACCGCCTGTTTCCGCACGCCCGAATACGACACCGTGATCCTCGGTGCGGCCCTCGCCGACGGCACCGGCGGTGCTCTCCGCATCGCCGATATCGGCATCCGTGGCGACACGATCGCCTTCATAGGCACCTTGCCGGCCGGTACCAGGGCCGGCACCACCGTGCGGGCGCACGGCTTGGTGGCGGCGCCCGGCTTCATCAACATGCTGTCCTGGGCCGGCGACACCTACCGCACCGAGCCCTGGTCCAAGAGCGACCTGCTGCAGGGGGTCACCACCGAAGTGATCGGCGAGGGCTGGAGCGAGGGGCCTACCCTCGGCGCCTACTTCGATCTGTTGGAACGCCGAGGGGTTTCGGCCAACGTGGCTTCCTACATCGGTGCCAGCACCGTGCGCATCCGCGTGTTGGGGCACGAGAACCGGGCGCCCACCCCCGCCGAGCTCGACAGCATGCGGCTGTTGGTAGACCAGGCCATGAGCCAGGGCGCCCGCGGCCTCAGCACCGCCCTCATCTATGCACCCGGCGCCTTCGCCGCTACCGACGAGCTGGTGGCTCTGGCGCAGACCGCCGCCGCCCGGGGCGGCATCTACGCCTCCCACATCCGCAGCGAGGGCGACCGCCTGGACCACGCCTTCGACGAGGTGCTCACCATCGCCCGCGAAGCGGGCATCCACACCGAAATCTTCCATCTGAAAGCGGCCGGGGAGCGCAATTGGCACCGGCTTCCCCTCATTCTGGACCGCATCGAAGCGGCCCGGGCCGCCGGCATTTCCATAGCCGCCAACATCTATCCCTATACGGCCGCATCCACGTCCCTCACGGCCATCTTCCCGCCCGAAGCGTTGGAGGGGGGCCACCGTGCCTGGCTGGCCCGCCTGCGCGACCCCGACGAACGCGCCCGGCTGAAAGCGGCCGTGCTGGAAAACCAGGACCGTTGGGAGAACTTCTACGCCCTGGCCGGCGATCCCTCGCGCATCGTGGTGGTCGGGTTCGACAACCCGGCCCTGGTGCATCTGGCCGGCAAGTCGTTGGCCGAAATCGCCGCCGATCGCGGGCAACATCCGGTAGATACCGCCATGGACCTCATCCTGGAGGACGACTCCCGTGTGGGTGCCGTGTACTTCCTCATGGCCGAAGCCGACGTGCGGCGCATCCTGGCCAAACCCTGGGTCTCGGTGGGGTCCGACGCCGGCAGCTACATGGCGTTCGGCCCGGCCCTACGCCGGCATCCGCATCCTCGGGCCTACGGCACCTTCGCCCGCATACTGGGGCATTATGTGCGGGATGAAGGCGTGCTTCGGCTCGAAGACGCCGTGCACCGCCTCACCGGGTTGCCGGCCACCACCCTGGGCCTGCATCGGCGCGGGTTTCTGCGGGTGGGCCATTATGCCGACGTGGTCCTATTCGATGCCGCCACCATCCGCGACCATGCCACCTTCGCCCGGCCGCATCAATACGCCACCGGCGTGGCGCATGTGTGGGTGAACGGCCTGCACACCATCCGCGACGGCCGCCATACCGGCGCCCGGGCCGGCCGCGCCCTGCGCGAACCGATCAGCCGTTGACCGCGCGACCCCGGTAGAAATAGCCGTAGGGTCGCCCCACCGATACCGCATACCCTTCCTCGCGCTCCGTCAGCGCGAAACCGGCGTCCACCACCAGTTTGGGGATGTCGCGGTCGAGGTGGCAGCCGTCGGCCACCCGTTTCTGCACCGGATTCAGCCAGCGCTGCCACCGGCGCACCGATGCATCGGGCGCCGTTCCGTGTTCCACATACCGGAACTCCCCCTGCGGTTTCAGAACCCGGCGCACTTCCGCAAGGGCCGCCCCCGCATCCGGAATGCTGCATAACGTCCACGTCGACACCACGAAATCGAAGGTCCCGTCGGCATAGGGCAAGCGCTCGGCCGAAAGCCGGGCATGATGGACCGGAAACGCCACCGCTTCGGCACGGCGCTTCAACCGGCCGTCCATGCCGGGGTTCGGATCCACCACATGCAGTTCGCGCACGGTGGACGGATACCACGGCAGATTCAATCCGGTGCCGGCGCCGATCTCCAGGCCGATACCGGACAATCCAGCGGTCACCGCCTTCCGGTACCCGTCGAACGGCCGGTCTCGCATGCCCATGTCCATCAACCAGGGGAACAGCACCCGTCCGTACCAGCCCATCAGGATGCGGCGCGGATGCGACGCCGGCGCCACCACCAGATCGGCACCAGCACCACGGCGACCACGCCGATGCCAGGCACCAGCTGGATGGGCAGGCGGTTCTCCTGACTTATGCGCCCCTGGGGCTCCCGGTACCGCTCCGGTATGGCGGCTTCCGCCATGGCATGCTCCACCACCGCCTGCCACACCCGATAGGGCCGGCCTTGGGCATCGCGCACCACCCGCGTATCGATGGATGTGGGGTTGCCTTGCTCATCCTTGATCACCAATTCCAGACTGGGTACCAAGGTGCCGATGAAGGGCAGGAAGGAGGCGTTGTAATAATCCGACACGACATGATAGAGGCGGTCGTCGTCCCACTCCAGCGCCTCGCCATTCTCGAAGGCCGCGCTGTGCACGGCCTTGGCCGATGGCACCGGCGTACCGGCAAAGGGCACCCGCAGCCATAGCATGTTGTCTTTGTCGTATGCGAACCGCACGCCGGATACCTGCAGGTAGTAGGTATCGCCCCTCAGTTCGGAGAGCAGCACGGTGATTTCCAGTATGCGGCGCAATTCCCGGCCGGTGAAATACACGCTTACCAACGGATACCCCGGCTTGCCATCGGCATCGGAACCGAGACCTACCAACGATGCCAGATCGTAGAACGACAGGTCTCCGGCCGGAATGGCCCCACGGATGACCCCGTTCGCCATGAAGGCCACATCCACCGGCCGGCCGCTCACCCGGCTCACGCCTTGGCGCACCGCATCGGTTATGAAATCGCCCATGGGCGTCTCCGCTTTTTCGGGTTGGTTGGCCAAGGGAAACCCGGCATGGGTCACCACCTGGCGCAGGCTGCCCACGCGGCCGTCGGTCATGGCCGCCACCACCGAGTCGAGCCGGGCCTCGTACCGGGCCACGCGGGCTGCCAAAGCCGGATCTTCGGGCACGGAAGCATCCAAGGGATGATTGAAGGCGGTACCGTTTTCCTGGTTGCGCACCCGCACGCGGCCCTCATCCGCCAGATATTCCAATTCCAAAACCCCCAGGTTGTTGAGCAACTCCCCGGTCTGTACGATCACGGTTTTGCCGATCAGGATGGGTTCGGGCAATTCGGTATGCGAATGGCCACCCACGATCACGTCCAGGTCGGGCACGGCGGTGGCCAATTCCCGGTCTTCGGCCACACCCAGGTGGGTGATGGCGATGACCACATCGGCCCCGGCGGCTCTCAATTCGGGTACCAACCGCGCCGCCGTTTCGGCCGGAGCCTCATATTCGACGGGCGCTTTCTGGGGCACGAACTCGGCGGCTTGTTTCCCCATCAGACCGATGAATCCCAGGGTGAGGCCGTTCGGCAAGGTGACCAGATGCGTGCTTCCGATACCCATGCCACCCAACCGATGCCCTTCCGGAATGCGGATGTTGGCCGACAACAAGGGGATGCGTTCCGCCAGGGCCGGGTACCCCACCCGTTCCAGATAATCGGCCAGTTCGTCGGGCCCGTGGTCGAATTCGTGGTTGCCCAGGATCACCACGTCGTAGCCCACATCCACCATGGTCTGCAGCTCGGGCGATTCGTCCTCGAAGACCAACCAATTGAACGGCGAACCGGTGCTGAAATCGCCGGCCGAAAGCAGCAGGGTGCTTTCGCCCTGGGCGTCTTTCACGGCGCGCCATTCCCGCACTTTGGTGGCCAGGCGGGCCGCACCTCCGCGCGAACGGTCGGCGGCGGTCAACGGCGCAGGCAGCAACGAGGCGTGCTCGTCGTTGGTGTGCAACAGGGTGAAACGGGTGGGCGGTGCGGCTTGCGGCGGCTGCACCAATGCCGCGGTGAGCAATAGGGTGGCGATCATGGCCGAAATGTAGCCATGCCGACGCCCGTTCTCACCGCTTGATGAGCAAGCGGTACCCGCCTTTGAAGGTGAGGTAGTACCAGATCCACTCGAGGAACACCCGCACCCGGTTCCGGAAGGTGATGAGATAGAAAACGTGGATGAGAGACCACATGAGCCAGGCCGGAAACCCGCTGAACCGGAACCCTTTGATGTCGGCGATGGCCTTGGCCCTACCGATGGTGGCCATGCTGCCTTTGTCCACGTAGCGGAAGTCGGCCGGTGGCGCCTGCCCGGCCACGGCGCGGCCGATGGCCGCGCCGGCGTAGCGCCCCATCTGGGTGGCGGCAGGCGCCACTCCCGGCACGGGGCGCCCGTTCTGCTCGAGGTAGGCCGCGTCGCCCAGCACGAAGACCCGGTCGTCGTCGGGCAGGGTCAGGCGCCCCGTGACCCGTGCGCGCCCGGCGCGGTCGGTGTCCGCGCCCATGGCGCGCACCAGCGGCGAGGCCTGGTTGCCCGCCGCCCAGATCACGCTTTTGCTGGGGATGGAGCCGTTGTCGGTCACCACGCCGTCCGCATCCACATTCGACACACGCGTGTTGGTCAGCACTTTCACGCCGAGCCGCTCCAACGCTTCCCTCGCCTTCTCCGACAGGTCTGCCGAATAGGTGCCCAACACCTGGGGCATGGCTTCCACCAGGTACACATGCACCATGCCCGGCGTGATCCGCCGGAAATCGCGCATCATGGTTTTGCGGGAGATTTCGGCGATGGCACCGGCCAGTTCCACACCCGTGGGCCCTCCCCCGATCACCACGAAGTTCAGATAGGCCAACGATGCGGCAGGCCCCCGTTGCTCCGCTTCCTCCAGGTTCCTCAGGATCATGTCGCGGATGTTCAAGGCATCGCCCAGGGTTTTCAGGCCGGGACTGTGGGCTTCCCATCCGTCATTTCCGAAATAATGATGCCGTGCCCCCGGCGCTACCACGAGGTAATCGTACCCGAACCGGCGGCCGTCGGCCAAGGTCACGCTCCGTTCCTGCCGATCGATGGCCACCACTTCGCCCAGCACGGTGTCCGCATTGGCCTGGTCGGCCAACAGGCCCCGCAACGGTGCCGCGATGTCGCCCGGAGCCAATGCCGCCGTGGCCACCTGGTACAGCAACGGCTGAAATACATGGTGGTTGGTCTTGTCGATGAGGATCACGCGCACCGGCGCCTTCCGCAGGCTTCGCACCGTGGTGAGGCCGGCAAAGCCTCCACCGATCACGATAATGGTCGGGTTCTTGTAAGGTTCCATCAGACATCCATACCAAGCGGTTGAGTCGGGGGTGGTATTTTCGCACCATGCGAAGCCCCTCCCATATTAGGCTGTATGCCATTGTGGTGGCAATCCTTGTTTGGTTGCCTACCGCCGCAGCCGGCCAGGAATCGAATCTTCGCATCCATAAGGTCCGGTTCGACGGGAACGAGACCTTCTCCGACCGGGAATTGCGGGAAGTGGTGATGGCCCGAAGCCGTACCTGGGGCCAACGCGCCACCTTCTGGAGGCATACCGGCCAATATTTCGATGAGATCGAATTGAGGCGCGACGTGGTGCGCCTCAACCGGTTCTACCAACGCCGCGGGTTTCCGGATGTGCGCATCACACCGACGGTGATATCGGAACACCCCTGGAAGCGGGAAATCCGTTTCCGCATCAGCGAGGGCCGGCCCATCCGCGTGGTTTCGGTCGAACCCGTCTTCCTTCCGGCCGATTCCATCCCCGCTTTCGCCTTGGATCGCGGGTTCCAGCGGCGGCTGGCCCGGCTGCCCTTGCGGGTGAACCGGCGCTACGAGCCCTTGCTCCTGCCCGACACCGAAACCGCCCTGGTCGAATATCTGCAGAACACCGGCCATGCGTTCGGGGTGGTGCGGGTGGATGCCCGTGTGGATACCGCCCGCAGCGAAGCCCACGTGTTTCTGCGCATGGAACCGGGGCCCATCGCCATGATCGGGACCGTGCATACCGAGGGCAACGTGTCGGTACCGGACCGGCTCGTGATCCGCGAATCCGGGTTGCGGACCGGTACCAGGTTTTCCAAACGGGCCATGGCCCGTGCCCAGCGCGAACTCTTCTCGCACCATCTGTTCCGGTTCGCCACGGTAGCCATTCCGGACCAACCGGCCGACACCACCGTGGATCTCGTGGTCCGGGTTCGGGAATTCCCTTTGCGCAGCATCCGGGCGCAGGTGGGGTTGGGCAACGAGGAATATGCCCGGGCGCAGCTTTCCTGGACCCACCGCAACCCGTTCGGGAACGCGCACAGCCTGAGCACCTCGGCACGGGCGTCCTACCTGGAGCAACGCCTCAACCTGGACTACCTCATTCCCTACGCCTTCAATACCAGCAGCAGTTTTCTGGTATCTCCGTTCGGGCAACGCCGGGTGGAAGAGGCCTTCATCCTGTACCGTGCGGGCAGCACCAACAGCCTGATCTACCGGTACAACCAGGACCTGGCCGCCACCGCCAGCTATGAGATCTCCCAAAACCGGGAAGTACGTAGCTCATCCGTGGCGCTGGAAGACACCACCCAGTTGTACAACCAATCGGCCGTGCAACTGTCGGGTTATTACCAACGCACCCTGGTGGAACGCAACGAAGGGTGGGCCATCCGCCCGTTCTATGAATGGTCGGGCCTGTTCGGCATGGGCTCGGTGGAATACCACAAGGTGCGCATGGAGGTGCGGCGATATGTGAACCTGAACCGCACCACCCAGCTCGCGCTTCGGGTGGAAACCGGTGCCCTGTTCGCCGCCGAAATCGACGAACTACCCTCCAACGTGCGGTTTTATGCCGGCGGCACCTCCAGCGTGCGGGGCTACGGGCGTTGGGAACTGGGCCCGAAACGCCAGACGGTGGATGGCCCCGTACCCGAAGGCGGCCGCGCCGTGCTCACTTTCAACACCGAATGGCGGCAGGAACTCGACAATCTGGTGAACGGCATCGGTTTCGGGGTCTTTTTCGATGGAGGCCAGGTCTGGCGCCGCCTCGACCAATCGGGCGTTCGGGACCTACGGTATGCGGCCGGCGCCGGCCTCAGCTACCGCTCTCCGGTAGGCCCCGTGCGGCTGGATGTGGGGTACAAGTTGAATCCGGGTCCGGGCGAGACCGACGGCCCCCTCGGCCGATGGGGCATCCACTTCAGCATCGGGAACCCCTTCTGACATGCGCATCCGGACCCTTCTGCTGTGGACCCTGGGCGTGTTGCTGCTGCTGGCCGTGGCCGTCCGCCTGCTGCTCGATACCGACCGTGTGAGGAACTGGGTCGGCTCTTTGGCAACCGGGTCGGTGCCGGGTCTCGAGATCGGCCGATTCACCGGCGACCTGGCGCATGGATTCGTGCTCACCGAGGTGCGATATGCCGATTCCACCCTCACCGTGACCATAGACACCCTGAAGGTGCGCTACCGGCTGTGGCCCCTGATCGGCGGAACCGTGCGGGTGGATACCATGGCCTTTGCCGGGTTGGACGTGATCTATCGGTATGTGGCCACCCCGACCGATACCGCCGCCATGGAGCCCTTGCCGGTAGACCTCGACATCCGTTCGGTCACCATACGCCGGGGTTCGGCCACCCTGACCGGGGTGGATGCCTTGCCCGACAGCCTCCGTTCGGTGCGTGATCTGCATTTCGATGGTGCCGGCAGCTATGTGGATGCCGTTCCTTGGGGAGAGATCCGGGATCTTCGGTTCCGGATGGCGTCCGTTTCGGTATCCGCGGCCGGCAGCGAAGACCGGGGACTGATGACCTTGGAGCGGTTGGTGGTGGCATTCGGGCGGAACGCCTTCGAAGCCACCGGTTGGTGGAACCGGCATGAGGAGCGGTTGGACCTGGCCGCCGCGGCCTTGTGGGATGGCACCATCACGTTGGATGCCGACCTCACCGGGCCGATGTCGGAGCTGCGGCTGGGCGTGCGGGTGTCGGCGCCCGGCGCGCGGAACGTGGTGGTGGACCTGGAGGGGTCCATGGCCGGAGCGCCGACCGTAACCGGGCTTCGGCTGGTTACCGGCGCCGTGCGCCCCGATTCCCTGCCCGCCTTGGCGGGCCTGCCGGCTTGGCGTCAAGCCGGCGCCGACTTCCGCGGCGCCCTGCGCCTCGACAGCATCGCCCGGTCCGAGGGCGAGGCGGCCTGGAGCGTCGCCGGCCTGCGCGGTGCCGGTTGGCGGGTGGACCGCCTGGCCGGCGACGCCACCCTGCGTGAAGGGCGCCTCACGGCGCCCTTCACGGCACGGGCTGGCGCGCACACCGTGCGCGCCAGCCTCTCGGCGGCCGACCCCTTCGGGGATCGGCCGGCCTGGGCCGCCTCCCTCTCGGCCGCCGGCCTCGACGCCGGCGCTTTCCTCACCGGGCCGGCGCCGTCCACCGACCTCAGCTTCCGCTTCGACGCCTGCGGCGCCGGCCTTCGGCCCGACGACTCCTGGGCCGCTTCCTTCCGCCTCCACGACAGCCGCATCGACTCCCAATCCATCCGCGACCTGACCCTGGCCACCACCGTCAGCAACCGGGTCCTCCGGCTCACGGGCGCCCTGACCCTGCGCCGCAATCCGACTCCCATCACCGCTTCCTGGCATTTCGACGACGCCGGCACCCCCTTCACCGCCGCCGTGGATCTCGTCCGGTTCAACCTGGCCGGTATCGAAGGCTTCGAACCGTTTCCCACCATCCTCAACGGCCGCCTCGAGGTGGCCGGCAACAGCCGGTCCGGTTCATGGGCTTTCGACGGCGCCGCCCGCCTGGGCATTTCCGACCTCAACGGTTCCACCCTCGATTCCCTTCATGCCCCATTCTCCTTCCGGAACGGACAGCTCGTACTTCTGCCCGGCTTTCTGCGGAGCGACATCGCCGATGCCGGCTTCTCGGGAGTGCGCAACCTCGCCGACCCCCTGCATGTCGGCAATCTGCTCCAGATCGACCTCACCCTCAAGGATCCGCATCCGTTGGCCGTGCTCGTCGGGGCCGACCGGCTCGAAGCCACCGGTTCGCTGACCGCCTCTCTGGCTCCCACGCCGGCCGGGCAGCAGGTAACGGCCCGTTGGCGGTTCGACGACATCGTGTACGATCAACTCCATCTCGACCGGCTGTCCGGAGCCATCGACGGCTGGGTGGCCGATTCGCTCACCTATCGGCTCGAGACCACCGCCGACATGATCCGCTACCAAGGCCGCATCATCCAGAAACTGGAACTTGCCGGTCGCGGCGGCTTCCGCAATGCCACCCACATCATCCGGGGCGACCGCCTCGACCTCCGGCTCGACGGGCATGCCTACGATCTAGCCCATGCCTTCACCATCCGCCATGCTCCCGAGGCATCCAGCCTGGATTCGCTCGTATTGGCCGGCGAATCGGATGCCCAGGTATGGGTTTCCGGCCGCATGATCGGCGGGCGGCTCGAAGCGGAAGGCGCCATCCGCAGTGGCGACGTACGCACGCTCCTGCACCTGGCCGGCGACGATACCCCCGCTTCCGGGCGCCTGCACGCCCGGTTCCGGCTCGCCTCCGCCGGCGATTCGCTCCGCGCCGATGCCGACCTCCGTTTCGAGAAGCTGTCCATCCGGAATTTCGCGCTCGACCATCTCGATGCCGCCGCCCGCCTCGACGACCACCGCATCACCCTATCCGCCAACGGGATCCGCCATGGCAGCACCTGGCTCACCCTCGCGGCCGACCTCCCCTATCCGCTGGAGGCGGGTCCCGAATCCCTCAGCGGCCAGCTGCTGGTCGAACCCTTCCCGCTCGATTCGGCCGCGGCCCTGTTCCAATCGTTCGGTTACGACCCCATACCCGGCGTTTTCCGCATGGCTGCCCGCCTGGACGGCACGGCGGCCGAACCGCGCATATCCGGGTCCGGCGCCCTCACCGCTTCGCGCCTGGGTGGCGTACCGGTCGATTCCATTGGCATCGGATGGCAGGGCGATCCCCGTACCGACCGCCTGGCCCTGAACGGCGTTTGGATGAGTTCGGGCCAGAAAGCGGCCGTCCTCGGGGGCACCATCCCCTTCGGGCCGGACATGCAGACCGGCAATCTGGACCTACGCCTGACCACCACCGATTTCGACCTTCGGAGTGCGGCCGCGTTCACCGATCCGGCCGTGGTACGCCAACCGGCCGGCCGGTTGGACGCCGACCTGCGCATCGGCGGCACCATGGAAACACCCGTGCTGACCGGCACCACACGGTTATCCCGCGCCTCCCTGCAGCTCGTGCAGGCCGGTATTACCGTGCAGGACATCAGCGCCGAGCTGGATTTCGAACCCGGCCGGATCCGGCTGAGCCGGTTCCGCGCCGTCAGCAACGGCGAGCTCACCGCCCAAGGCGCCATCGGCATATCCGGCGCGACAACCGACACCGTCGCCATCCGCATCCGCGCCCAGCGTTTCCAAGCCGCCAACACGCGGCAGGCCCAGGCCTTCGTGAATCTGGATGCCCGCCTCAGCGGCACCTGGGGGGCACCCGTACTCACCGGAATCGTGGATCTGGAGCGGGGCCGCTTCCAACTGGACGAATTCGGCGCCGGCTCCGTGGAAGACATCACCCTGGAGGGCGAAACAGCCGACAGTACCGACCTCTTCGACCGTACCCGCCTGGAGATGCGCCTCACCACCGATGGCGGGTTCCATGTGCTCAACCGGAGCGGCCCCGAGATGGACCTGGAATTGGATGGCGAGCTGGACCTGGTCAAAGATGTGGGCGGCCCCCTCATGCTTTTCGGCTCCATGGGCACCTCGAGGGGCACCGTGACCCAGCTGGGCAAACCCTTCGTGTTGGAACGGGGCAACGCCCAGTTCGATGGCGACCCGGAAAACCCGGAACTCGACATCCGGGCACTGTACGCCCTGCGTCAACCGTCCGATGTGCGCATCTGGTATGTGATCGGAGGGTCGCTGGAGGAACCGGGGTTCCGGTACGAGAGCGACCCCGAGATGGAACTGCAAGACATCATCAGCTATACCCTGTTCAGCAGACCCTTCAACGCCTTGAGCGGATTGGAGCAGACCCTATCGGGCGCTTCGGGTACGGGCAACCCGGCCCTGGACCTTCTGGGCGACCGCGTGGGCGACATGGCCGCCCGCCGCCTGGGACTGGATGTGGTGCAGATCGACAACACCCGGTCGGGAGGGGGAACCGGAACCACCATCCGGGCGGGCAAATATGTGAACGACCGCCTGTTCGTGGCCATATTGCAGGAACTGGGCAACACCACCGGCAGCCAGATCATCTTCGAATACGCCCTTCGGCAAAATCTCAACCTGGTGATCACCGGCTCCGATTCACGGAAGACGGGGATCGACATCCAATGGAAATATGATTATTAGAACCGTACTTGCCCTACTGCTGCTCACCGGTAGCCTGGCCGCACAACCGTTTCCCCACGGGGTGGTGAGCAGTGCCGAGCCTTTGGCTTCCGAAGCCGGTGCCGCCGTATTGCGGGCCGGGGGCAATGCCGCCGATGCGGCCGTCACCACCTTCTTCATGCTGGCGGTCACCTATCCGCAAGCCGGCAACCTGGGTGGTGGCGGTTTCTATCTGGTGCGCACGGCCGAAGGCGACGTGGAGGCGTTGGATTTCCGCGAGAAAGCGCCGGCCGCCGCCCATCGCGACATGTACCTGGATGCGGCCGGCGAGCACGACCCGGACATGAGCCAACTCGGTGCCTTGGCGGCCGGAGTGCCGGGTTCGGTGGCCGGCGTATGGGCTTTCCACCGGAAACACGGCACACGGCCCTGGGCGGAACTGCTGGCGCCGGCCATCACCGCCGCCCGCGACGGCTTTGCGATGCCGCGGGAGCTGGCGGCCGGTTTGAACGGCAACCGCAGGTATTTCGCCCGTTTCGGTTCCACCGGGTTCATCGCCCCGGGCGATTCGATCTGGGAAACCGGCGACCTCTTCCGCCAACCCGACCTGGCCACCACCTTGGAACGCATTGCCGAACGGGGCCCGGCGGGCTTCTACCAGGGCGAAACCGCCGCCCACATCATCGCCACCATGCAGCGGTTGGGCGGGCGCATCACCGAGGCGGATCTGTCCGCCTACCAGCCGGTTTGGCGCCAACCGGCGCACACCACCTTCCGCGGCGACGACATCTGGATGATGCCGCTGCCCAGCAGCGGCTCGTTGGTACTCACCCAGGTCCTGAAATTCCTGGAACCCTACGACCTGGCCGGCATGGGGCCCGCCTCGGCCGAATTCCTGCACCTCATGGCCGAAGCCCAACGCCGCGCCTTCGCCGACCGCAACCGGTGGTTGGGCGACCCCGATTTCGTGGGGGTGCCCATGGCCGGCCTGGTGCACGCCGACTACCTGAAAGACCGGTGGGCCGGCTTCAACCCGGGCGCCGCCACACCCAGCTCCCAGGTCGGTGCCGGCGACGCACCGGCGTACGAGTCGCCCGAGACCACCCATTTCTCCGTGGTGGACCGCGACGGCATGGCCGTCGGCATAACCACCACCCTCAACGGCACCTTCGGCGGCTTCGCGGAAGTACGGGGAGCCGGGTTCCTGTTGAACAACGAGATGGACGATTTCACCGCCAAACCCGGCGCACCCAACATGTTCGGGCTGGTAATGGGCGAAGCCAACGCCATCGCACCCGGCAAACGCATGCTCAGCAGCATGGTACCTACCATCGTGGCCCGCGACGGACACATCCGCATGGTGCTCGGTGCGGCCGGCGGCCCCCGCATCATCACGGCCGTATTGCACGGGTATCTGAACGGGGCCGTTTTCGGGATGGATGCCGAAGCGGCCGTAGCGGCACCCCGGTTCCATCACCAACATCTGCCCGACCGGATCTCGGCCGATCCGGGATGGATTCCGCCGGCCGTGGCGGCCCGGTTGGAAGGCATGGGGCACCGGGTGGTCGAGACCGCAGGGCCGACCTCCCGGGCGCACTTCATTTTCGTGCGGGCCGATGGCGCGCGGGTGGGCGCAGCCGACCCGCGCGGGTACGGGGCTTCAGCCGGTCATTGACCGGCGGCTTCGTCGTAAGCCACGCCCAGGTTGGCCGCCAGCGACAAGCGCGGTCCGAAACTCACATAGTCCTCGAACCCCGGCAGGGTCATCAGGCTGGTCACTTCCTCTTTGGAGCGGCCGGCTTTCACGCCCCGTTCGGCGGTGGCATACAACGCCGACAGGAAATCACGGAAGTGCAGCACGTCTTCCTTCGAGCCGGTCATGCCGAACGACGGTTGCCCGTGGCCGAACACATAGAGGGTGTCCGCATCGAAATCGGCGGCGGCCGTCTCCAACGTGCGGATCCATCCGCGTACCGATGCGCCCGAGGCCTGGTCGATGAACGGATACACCCGGTTGAAGACCAGGTCGCCCATGTGGGCCACGTTGGCTTTCTCGAAATGCACGATGCTGTCGGCCGAGGTATGGGCATCGTAGAGGTGGCGGGCCGTAACCCGTTCGTCGCCATAGTTTTCAGACCAGGTGTTCTCGAAAACGGCCGTGGCGGTAACCACTTCGCCCCGGGGGTTGCCGGCCGCCCGCTGCAGGTCGGGCACACCTTTGTGCGCCACGATCTTTCTGGCGTTGATGGCCGCGTTGCCACCGGTGTGGTCCCCATGGTGATGCGTGTTGAATAGGGCATCCACCTGGGCTTCGCGCCGCTCCGTCAGACCTTTCAGGCAGTCGGCGGCATTTTCGGGAAACTGGGAATCGACCACCACGGTGGCGTCCCGATTCACCATCCATCCGATGGTGCCCCCGCTGTTCGTGTAGATGCCCACGTTGCGGCGCAACGCGGTGAACCGACCCGCACTCTGGGCCCACAATCTGGGTAGCGGCAAGGCGCTGGCGGCCGCGAACAAAGCGGCCGTTTTCAGAAAATTCCGTCTGGATGAATGCATATCGACACCTTCGGTTTTGTTCGGGTCCGGGCATAACGCTCGGGCGACCGAAGATAGTTTCCCCGGATGAAACGGCAGGTACCTATTTCAGCAGGGTCACTTTGCGCACCGATGTTCCGGCTTCGGTGACCAACCGGACCATATAGATTCCGCTGGCCAATCCGACGGCTTCGAACGACACCGAATGGGTACCCGCGGGCAGGTACCCATCGGCCAGTACCGCCACTTCGCGCCCCATCAGATCATATACCACCACCCGGGCCCGCCCGAACGCCGGCAACCGGTACCGGATCACCGTGGTCGGATTGAACGGGTTCGGATAGGCGCCCACCAGTTCCGCATGCGACGGTATTCCGTTGTCTGGATCATCGGGGCTACGGGTCGTTTTCTTCCACCCTCCTACCCCGAACATCGGTTCATAGATGAATTCCGTGAGGTTTCCTCCGGGTTCGGTGGCCAATATGCGTACCGAAATGCCGGTGTCGCCCAGGCGTGTGGCGGCGGATAGGTCGGCCGTGAAGATCTGTCCTTCGAGAAACGGCTGTGCGGGGGTGCTTACCGAAACGGGCGCTTCCGTCCACGGTTCATCAGACCCGAACCGACGGAACCAGACCCGGGTCCGACCCGCATCCACATACGATGGCTCGGTGCCGGGGAAGGGCAGACGGCGGGCGGTGAAACGGACCACTACCGGCGCGTCGGCCGCGAAACGCTCGGCCGGCCTACCGGCTCCGTCGGTCAGGTACACGCTGCCGATGAAGGGGGCATCCCTGTTGGGGTTGCGGTTGTCGAATTCGACCCGCGCACGGGTACCCGCCACCTGTTCCACCACCACATGGCCGGTGAATTCCGCTTCCAGTCGGTTGCGGCCATCCGGCAGTTCGAGCATGGGACGGATATCGCGCAGGTTGCCGGAATGGAGCACAGCGCCCTCGGGATCCACATACTTCCAGGTTCCGGCCATCTCGTCGCCGAAATACCACTCCCGGTTCTGGCCCCGGATGCCGAATTCGAATTGGGCCGATCGGTTGCCGAAATATCCGTTCGCCGTTCGGAGGAGCGGGCTGACCGGGGTATGCCCCAGCCGGATGGTATCGCCTTGCCCGTACGACAGCAACATGCCGGATGCGGTGACGGGCAACGACGGAACGATGCGCCCGCCCACCCGGGTCAGATCGGGCCCTTCCATGAGGATCCGATAGTATTCCGGCCGCTCTTCCTGTACGCGGTCCACCGAAACCGACTGGAACCAGGTCTCATGGTTCCGGGCACCCATGGTGACACGGAGCGAGGTGGCGCCTTCTGTCACCGGCACCTCGGCCAGATGGTGTGTGGCACCATACTCCGTATCGCCCGCATCGGTCGATTTCATCAGGTAGGGCCGGATAAGCAGCGTGGCCGTCGCCGAACCAGCAGGCACCCGGTGCCGAAGCTGTACCGATACCGGATCGCCGGGCGGATTGCCGTAGCGGATGTCTCCCCAAACCCCCTCGCGCACCGGAAACTGGTAGGTCGTGTAGCGGGGCTGGAGGCCCGGCTCGTACGCCGAATGCTGGGCCAGGACCTGCGTTCCCGCCGAAAGGTCGCTCAGGCGGATACGCCCGCCCCTGTTCCGATTGAAGATGTTGAGCCAGGCCCCTTCGGGAAACAGCGCCAATACCTGTTGGCTTTGGTCGGTGTAATCGGCCAGGGCACGACCTTCGGTATCGGTAGCGGCGAACTCCACGGTATGCCGCGCTTCCTCGGGGCCCGCTTCCCACTCGGCTCCCTGCAGTGGGAGTTCGAACCCGGTATGGACCACCACGGCGGGCCCCTCGCCGGCATCCGGATACACCGTAGCCATCAGGTAGGACCCCGGCGCCAATCCGTATGCTTCCGCCTCGGTGGCCGATACCGGTACATAGGTGTTGTAGAGATGGTAAGGACCGGAGGTGAAGTACGCCTCGTCCGACAACCCCAATTGGTATTGATAGGGAGCGCCGTGTCTCATGCGCAACACGGTGGCCCTCGAAAAAGCCCAGGGGATGCGGATCGGGTCGCCCGTGCTTCTGGCGACCACCACGCTTCCCTCCAGGGTGCGGATATCGGCAAGCGGATTGGGCAATGCGGCCTGGTTTACCGACACTGTGGCCGTGAGTGTCTTGGTCTCGCCCGGATCCAAACCGAAAGCGGTTTCGGAAATGTGTACCTGGTACGCTCCGGTATTGCCCGAAACGGATATCTGGTAGCTCACCGCCGCCGGGCTTCCATTGTGAAGCGTGAAGGGTAGCGATGCGGTCCAGGTGGCTCCCAGCGAGCGGTTCATACCGAACGACAAGACGGCAGGTACCACATGCGTCGTTGTGGCACGGGCGCGGATCAGATCCACCTGCCCGTTGCCCTGGTGCATCAGCGGTACCGCCCCCAAAGAAAGCGCGCCTTGCACCAATGCCGATTTCAGGGCCGGCCCCTCCCACTCCGGATGTTCCGACCGTAGGACGGCGGCCATGCCGGCCACGTGGGGTGCGGCCATGGAGGTACCCGATTTGCGGCCATAGGTGCCACCTGGCAAGGTGGATATGATATCCACCCCGGGAGCGGTTATTTCCGGTTTGATGGCGAAGGTGAGCCCTACCGGTCCTTTTCCCGAAAACGGTGCGAGGCGCCCGTCGTTCGTTATGGCACCAACCGCCAGTGCCGCCGGAGCCACGGCGGGCGAACCCACCGAGCTGGATGCATCGGTGAAATAACCGGGTATTTGCCCTTCCACGGGGAACGGGGCACCGGCATTGCCCGCCGCCACAACGAACAGCACACCCCAGGCCGAGGCGTTCTGCACGGCTACGGAGGTGGGGTCGGTAGGCAACCCGTAGTCGCTGCCCAGACTCATGTTCACGATGTGGAACCGGTCCGTCGGGTCGCCATCGCCATTGGGATCCAACGCATGCTCTATGCCGGCCAGGATGTCCGATACCAACCCCCGGCCGCGGTCGTTCAGAACCCGCACGGCATACAGGGCCGCTTCGGGTGCGATATCCCGCACGATGCCGGCCACATGGGTTCCATGCCCGTTGAGATCCATGGGGTCGGCATCCCCGTCCACGAAATCATACCCGCCGATGCCGGCCAGATCCGGATGCAGGTAGTCCACCCCGCTGTCCAGGATCGCCACCCGGACCCCGGCTCCACGGCCGCTTGGGGTGCCATCCACACGGATCCGCTGGCCGGTTCGGCTGGCTACGCCCCTTTCCATGGTGTGGTATTCCCGGTCGGGATGCACGGCTTTCACATACGGCAACGACCGGATGACCAGCAATGCGATCGAGTCTGCCGTTACCTGCATGCCGGTGAACAAGCGGTGGAACCGGGCTCCGGTGCGTATTTTGCGGCGCGAGACCTCGGGTAGCGCCTGGGCCAGGTCTGCCTCGAAGGTGTCGAAACGGATCCGGTAGTCGGGCACCGCAGCCACACCCGGTTGCCGCAAGGACTCGAACAGCGGCGGTTCGACGAATTCGACCCAATAATTCCGGGTCGAGAGGGTGTCATTGCCGGGAATGTGCGGCCGCCCTCCCACCTGCACAGTGGTTTGGGCATGGGCGGAAATGGAAAAGGCCGTCGCCAAAAGGACGGCCAACAGGTGGGTGCGTACCATACGATCGGAATGTAATGGCGCGGGGCTACGCATGCAGGTGCCTTCGGTTTGGCGAAATGGGACAAACTGCCGTATTTTTGGGGTCTAGCTCGGGATGTAGCGCAGCCCGGTAGCGCACTTGCATGGGGTGCAAGGGGTCGCAGGTTCAAATCCTGTCATCCCGACGAGCAAAGGCCTCTTCCAACCGGAAGGGGCCTTTTTTTTACCTTGGTTCCATGAAAACCCGCCTACATGCCTTGCTGCTCCCCGTCTGGATAGGTCTGGCTTCGGTCGGCATCATGGTGGTTGTGAATACCGTTTCCCCGGAACCCACCTGGGAGAAGGTCGAGGGCCGAATCACCCGGTATCAGGAGCGGGTGAGCGAGTTCACCGATCCGGATTTCGTGCGAGACGCCCATCCGGTGGCGTTGCTGGCATATGGCATGGTGGGGGCTATGGTGATGGCTACAGGCGACGCCGGTGGCTTGCAAGGCATGCGCAACGATGTGGTGTTTTATGCGCTCCTGTGGCCGTTATGCATGGCCATGCTCACCAGTTGGGCTTTCTGGCCGCTCGGGAAAAAACCCGCACCGGTGGCCGTTTCGGCCATTCCCTTGCTCGGGTTGATACCGCTTTCCGACGAACAGGCGCGATGGATCTACCTGTATTGCTGCGATTTCATCATCAACCTGGCCAATTTTTTCGGAACGGGCTATCTCGAAATGAATGGCTGGTTCTTCGGGGTGCTCTTCCCCGGCTACACGCTGGCCATGGTGGTCGTCGGGTGCGTGCGCCGCATCCGGTTCAGAGTTCGCGCAACCGTTCGCGCAAATCCCTGAGGGCCATGGTCATGTGGTTCTCCACGGTCTTGGGCGAAAGCTCCAGGGCATCGGCCGTTTCCTGAATGCTCAGTTCCTGCAGGTACCGCAGTTCGAAGACCAACCGCCGTTTTTCGGGCAATGAAGCGATGGCCGCATGGATGCGCATGCGCATCTCGTCCCAGTGCATGTCCTCGTCGGGGGTCCGGGCCTGCTCTTCGGCGTGGTGCGGCTCCAGGGGCGTGAGCCGGGCCGTATCGCGGAATCGGTTGTAGGCCTTGCTCAACCCGATGCGGAACAGGTACCCGCGCAAAGACAGCTCCGGATCGAGCGTATCCCGCTTCTCCCAAATGGTCACGAAGGCGTGCTGAAGCAGGTCGGCGGCTTCTTCGGCCGATACCCCCCGGCGCATGAGGTAGGCCGACAAGGCCCCGTGGTGGCGGTCGAAGAAGACGCGGAAGGCGGCATGGTCCCCGTTCCGGATGGCGATGGCCAGGTCCCGGTCGTCGGCCGAAGCGTCGGCCAATACCGCCAGCAGGAAAAAAACGGGTGTCATGGCATCAGGGAGTCAATGCGTGCGGGTCATGTCGGGATGGGTCCATAGGATGAAATCCGCCTTCGAAAGGTCCGGTTCCCCGCCGTATTGGGCCGTTATGGTGACCATGCGGGTGCCGGGCACCTCCCGCTTCAGATACCATACGATGCCTTCGTACCCGTCGCTGTGGTACGAGCCGTTCACATGCAATACCCGCAACCCGTTGCGCAGCATGCGACCGATGGACCACCCCATGGTGGCGTCCTTCAGCGCCTGACTCATGGGCAGATTCGCACCGCCATGGCCGCCGGCGGCTTCGAGAATGCCTTTGTAGCCGGGCAATTCGGGATCGTAGGCGATGGGCAAGGGAGGTAGCCAGGCCTTGGCTTCGGCCGGAAGCGCCTCCAGCGCGTCGAATCCTTTCTGATAGACGAGGGAGGCGTACCGCCGGGGGACATTGGTGCCCACCACCCGCATGCCCACCGATTTGGCGTACTCCACCAGTGGCCGGTAATCGGTCTTGTGGTTGGGCCAGGCGCGGGCGTCCGATTCGAACGTGGTGCGGTTCACGATGCCCGCCAGATATTCGTCGATCACCACCTGGCGGTCGGTTTCGAACATCTCCATTCCCAACGCCCACTGCGAGCCGGCGGCCGGCGCCAGGGATTTGAGCAGGCGCAGCTGATGGAAATGCGCCACGGGATTGTCGTGCGATTCACCGAAAAAGACCACCTGGACGCGCGATGCGGCGGCGACCACCGAATCGAAGGGTACTTCGGTGCCGGTCCGTGCCGATATCCATTTGAAGGCGGCATCCTGGGCTTGCAGGGCGGGTGCCGCCAGCAGCAGCACGAGGAACAACTCACGCATCGGGGGCATCTCCCAGTTCTCGGTAGATCCGGACTATGGCATCGGCCACCCGGCCGGGCACATCGGCCTGGAACGGACTCGGTATGATGTGTTCGGGATCTGGATTGGCCACCGAATCGGCGATGGCGTGGGCCGCCGCCATGTACATGGCACGGGTGAGGTTCTTGGCACGGCAGTCCAACGCGCCTCGGAAGATGCCGGGAAAGGCCAGCACGTTGTTCACCTGGTTGGGAAAATCGCTGCGGCCGGTGGCGATGATGCGGGCCCCCGCGGCGCGGGCCTCGTCGGGCATGATCTCGGGGGTGGGATTGGCCATGGCGAAAATGAACGGATCGGGCGCCATGGTACGCACCAAGGCCTGGGTGAGCACACCCGGTGCCGACACGCCGATGAACACGTCGGCGCCGACGAGGGCGTCGGCCAGGCTTCCCTTGCGCATGCCGCGGTTGGTGAGCTTGGCCATGGCCTCCTTCACCGGATTCAGGTTCGCACGGCCTTCGTGGATGATGCCCATGGTGTCCACCATGATCACTTCCCGCACCCCGGCATGTTGCAACAGCCGGATGACGGCCACGCCGGCCGCACCGGCACCATTGATAACCACCCGCAGGTCTTCCATCCGTCGGCCGGTCACCTTGCAGGCATTGATCATGCCGGCGAGGGTCACGATGGCGGTACCGTGTTGGTCGTCGTGCATGACCGGGATGTCGAGTTCCCGCTTCAACCGGTCTTCGATCTCGAAACACTTCGGTGCGGCGATATCCTCCAGATTGATGCCGCCGAACGTGGGGGCTATGGCTTTCACCGCGGCGATGATCTCCTCCACCCCCTTCACGGAAAGCACGATGGGGATGGCGTCGACCCCGGCGAATTTCTTGAAGAGGACCGCCTTGCCTTCCATCACCGGCAGGCCCGCCTCAGGGCCGATGTCGCCCAGGCCGAGCACGGCGGTACCGTCGCTCACCACGGCGATCGTGTTGCCTTTCGCCGTGTATTCGTACGCTTTGGACACGTCGGCGGCGATTTCCAGGCAGGGCGCCGCAACCCCGGGGGTGTATGCGATGGAGAGATCGTCTTTGGTTTCGAGCGGCATCTTCGACACGATGGCCGTTTTGCCTCTCGCTTCGCGGTGGGCCACCAGGGCCCGCGCGGCATAGGAATTGGTATCGGACATGGGCCAAAGGTAAGCAGCCCGCCCTAGAACCCCCGTCTTCCCGCCAATGCCTTGCTGAGGGTGGCTTCGTCGATGTATTCCAGCTCGGCACCCATGGGTATGCCATGGGCGATGCGCGTGAGTGTTACCCCCAGCGGCGACACCAGCTTGTGCAGATAATAGGTGGTGGCCTCGCCCTCGGCGTCGGGGTTCAGCGCCAGTATGAGTTCGGTGATGCCTTCGTCGCCATGGATGCGCGCCAGCAGCTCCTTCACCCGGATGTCTTCCGGGCCGATGTTCTCCAATGGCGAAATGACCCCGCCCAGCACGTGGTACCGGCCCTTGAACTCGCCGGTCTTCTCGATGGCATACACATCTTTGGGTTCTTCCACCACGCAAACCATGCCGTTGGCACGCTTGGGGTTGGCACAGATGGGGCAGGTCTCGCCATCGGTGATGGTGTGGCACACCGAGCAGCTGCGGATGGTCCGTTTGAGGGCGATCAGGCTCTGGGCCAGGCGCAACACCGGTTCTTCGGGTTGTTTGACCAGGAACATGGCCAGGCGTTGGGCCGACTTGCGCCCCACACCGGGCAGTTTGGCCAGCTGTTCGATGGCCGCCTCGAGGGTTTCGGACGTGAGCTGCATCAGGAATAATCCAGTTCGGCACCCAGCAGATCCACCAGCATGCGCAACTTGGGATTCTGTTTCTGAAGCTGTTTGAACCGGGTATAGGGGTCGTCGGCTTTGGGCGGGGCGCCCGATTCCACCACCCGCACATCCAGGTAGAGGTGATGGCGGATGAGTGATTTCCACACGCCGCTCAACAGCCGTTGGTTCTGCTGCAGCACCTGTTCGGTGAAACGGTCGGGCACCTCGACCAACAACCGCTCGCCGTTGAGATCCACAGGCCGAGCCTTGGCGGCGGCCCCGTGCATCATCTTGCCGGCTTCGGCCATCACCCGGGCCAGCCATTCGTCCCATCGGGCCTGCACATCATGCAGGTAGAGGGCTTCCGGGGCCGACTCGGGCTCCGGTTCGGGAGCCATGGCCACGGCCAGGCTGCCCTCCAGGCCGCCGGAAACGGCGGCCACGCCGTCGAGATCGACGGCGTGCAGGGCCTTCGGCCGCCGGATGGCCGGCGCGCCGAGTACGTCGCCATCGTCCACGACCCGGGTTTGGCGCGCCGGCTGAGGCGCCGCGGGGGCCGCCGGGGCCGCCTTGGGCACATGCGTGGGCCCCGCGGCGGCAGGCGGCCCTGCGGCCGGCATGCCGCGCAACGCCGCCAGCAGTTCCTGCAACCCTTCGGTGCGCGGCATGCGCAGCAGCTTCATCCACAGCACTTCCACCACGATGCGCGGCTGGGTGGCATCGCGCACGCGTACCTGCGCCTCTCCCACCAGGTGCAACATGCGCAACAGGTCGTCGGCACTGAACCGTTGGGTGACCTTCCGGTACCGGACCATGGTTTCTTCGGTCACTTCGATCAGATACAGGTTCTTCTGGTCGCGGGCCAGGTACAGGTTCCGGAGCAACTCCATCAACCCTCCCAGTATCTCCTGGAGGTCGTGCCCTTGCAGGAGAAGGTCGTCGAGCAGGATCATGCCCGCCGGCGTGTCCTGGGCGGCCACCTGCTCCATGAACGCGAACAGGCGCTCGGTGCTCACCACGTTCAAAGCGCGCACCAGAGCCTCTTCGGTAATGGTGGTGCCGCAGAAGGCGATGGCCTGGTCGAGCAGGGAGAGGGCGTCGCGCAGGGCGCCATCGGCCCGCGAGGCGATCACATGCAGGGCCTCGTCGTCTATGGTGACGGCTTCCTCCTTGCAGATATGCTTGAGGCGCGCCACGATTTCCGACACCTTGATGCGACGGAAATCGAACCGTTGGCATCTCGAAAGCACGGTGGCCGGCAGTTTGTGCGGCTCGGTGGTGGCGAAAATGAACACCACGTAGGGCGGCGGCTCTTCCAGGGTCTTGAGCAGGGCGTTGAACGCCGACTTGCTCAACATGTGCACCTCGTCGATGATGTACACCTTGTGGGTACCGGTCTGAGGCGGCACACGGACGGTGTCGCGCAGGAAATGCACATCCTCCACCTTGTTGTTGGAGGCCGCATCGATCTCGATGATGTCCAGGGTGTTGCCCAATGCCTCGCCGTCCACATCGGCATCGACGCCGTTGATCAGGCGGGCCAACACCCGCGCCATGGTGGTTTTGCCAACTCCCCTCGGGCCCGTGAACAGATAGGCATGGGAAAGGCGCCCATCCGTCATGGCGTTGCGCAGGGTGTCTCGCACATGTTGTTGGGAGACAATGTCTTCGAACGACTTCGGACGGTACTTCCGAGTCAGCGCCTTGTAGGTATCGGCCATGGGTTCAAACTAACGAAAAAACCCCGGTCGGCGAACCGACCGGGGTGTGTTTCCGGGCAAGCCGTGGGGGCTCAGCCTTTTTCTTTGATGCGGGCCGCTTTGCCGCGGAGTTCGCGCAGGTAGAAGAGTTTTGCGCGGCGCACTTTGCCGGCTTTCTTCACTTCCAGTTTCGCGATGGCCGGCGTGTAGAACGGGAAAATCCGCTCCACACCGACGTTGTTGGAGATTTTGCGCACCATGAAGGTCTTGTTGGCACCGGATCCTTTGATGCCGATCACCACGCCTTCATACTGCTGGATGCGCTCTTTGTCGCCTTCGCGCACTTTGTAGTGCACGTTCACCGTGTCGCCCACATTGAAGGGGGGCAGGTTGTCGGTGACCTGCGTCTGTTCCACTAAGGTCAGTTTATCCATGGTCGTTTCCAGGGTTGGATGGGTTTTGATACTCGTCGAATAAGTCGGGTCGTCGGGTGCGCGTCCGTTCCGTCGCTTGTTGATACCGCCACTCGGCTACTTTCCTGTGGTTGCCCGAAAGCAACACATCGGGCACCCGGTGCCCACGGAAGTCCTCGGGCCGGCTGTACACCGGTGGCCCGAGCAGACCGTCCATGAACGAATCTTCCAGGGCGCTTTCGGCATCACCCAGCACACCCGGTATGAGCCGGGCAACCGCATCGGTGATGACCAAAGCCGGAAGCTCCCCACCCGACAACACGTAGTCGCCGAGGGAGTATTCGTCGGTGATGAGCACATCGCGGACCCGTTGGTCCACCCCTTTGTAATGCCCGCATAGGATGAGCAGGTTGCCGCAAAGCGACAACCGGTTCGCATGCTCCTGACGGAACGGGATTCCGTCGGGCGAGGGGAAGATCACATGGTCGTAGGCACGTTCGGCCATCAGGCTTTCCAGGCAATCGAAGATGGGTTGGGCTTGCAGCACCATGCCGGCGCCGCCTCCATACGCGTAATCGTCGATCTTCCGGTGCTTGAGGTCCTGGCTCCAATCGCGCAGGTTGTGCACATGCACCTCCAGGTACCCGCCTTCGCGGGCCCGTTTGACGATGCTGTGCTCCAGCGGGCTGTGGAGCAGGTCGGGAACGGCGGATACCAGATCGATGCGCATGGGTCAGAGCTCCATGAGCGCGGTCAGGTCCGCAACGGTGATGGTGGCCTCGTCGTCGTCGATCTCCAGGACGTAGGCATCGACCCAAGGAACGAAGAATCGCCCGTTCGGGCCGGCCACTTCCAGAAGCGGGTGGGCGGGGTTTTCCATCACGTCGAGTACGGTACCGTACTCCGTGCCGTCGGTGCCGATGAGCCGGTAGCCATCCAAAGCGGCTTCCTCGTCTTCATACTCGGGGAGTTCGTCCTCGGGTAGGAACAGGTAGCGGCCCTTGAGCTTTTCGGCGTCGGTCCGGGTTGTGACGGTGGTCAGTGTGAGAAAGAACGAAAGCCGGTCCCCTTTGGATACCGGACGGAGCGCCCCGACCCTCACGGGAACGGGACCGCCCCTTGGGTCGGTCAGATAGGCCAATCGGTCGGGACCGAGCACCTCGGTGAGGTCGAGCTCGGGATCGACGACCAGTTCCCCTGTGGTGCCATGCGCGCGCAGGATGCGACCGATGCGGGCGTAGCCGTTCACAGGGTTCCTATGGTTCAGGCGGTGGGTTCTTCTTCGGAAGCGGGTGCTTCTTCGGCAGCTTCCACAGCGGGAGCTTCGGCGGCAGCTTCGGCAACAGGTGCTTCCTCAGCTACCACTTCTTCGGCAACCGGGGCTTCCTCCACCACTTCGGCGGCGGCCACAGCGGCGGTAGCGGCGGCGGCAGCGGCGGCGGCAGCGGCTTTTTCGGCTTCCACGGCCGCGGCGGCCTGGCGTTTCTTCACTTCACCTTCTTCGTTCTTCACCAAAGCCTTGCGGACAGCGGCGCGGGTAACGGCAGGTTTGGCGGAATCGCGCTCGGCTTTCCAAGCGGAAATGGTGGCTTCGATCTCTTCGGCCGACTTTTTCCAGCGCAGCAGGTGCAACCGGTAGTACACGCCTTCTTTTTTGAGAATGGCACGGACGGTGTCGGACGGTTGGGCGCCGTTGTTCAGCCAGTAGATCACACGGTCGGTGTTGATCTTGACGGATTCGAGCGAGCCTACCGGATTGTAGCGGCCCAGATCTTCGATGATCCGGCCGTCCCGGCGGGAACGGCTGTCGGCGGCTACCAGGTGGTAGTACGGCAACTTCTTGCGGCCGTAGCGTTGGAGGCGGAGTTTTACCAAGGGAGTCTCCTTCGGTGGTGGTTGGTTCGGGTAGGGTCAGCGCCGACGCATGTTCGGCATGTTCTTCATGGCCTGCATGGCCTTGGCCATTCCGCCTTGCGACGAAAGGACCTTCATCATCTTCTTCATCTGCTCGAAGTTCTTGATCAGCTCATTCACTTCGCGCACGGTGGTGCCCGAGCCGTCGGCGATGCGGCGGCGGCGGCTCGCGTTCAGGATGTCCGGATCGGCCTTCTCCCGGGGTGTCATCGATTGGATGATGGCCTCCACGGGTTTGAGCATGTCGTCCGACACATCCATGTTCTTCACGGCCGCGCCCACACCGGGCATCATGCCGAGCAGATCCTTCATGGATCCCATTTTCTTGATCTGCTGCAACTGGGCGAAGAAGTCGTCCAGGTCGAAGGAATCCGACGAGAGCTTCTTGCGGAGTTTGCGGGCCTCGGTCTCGTCGTACTGCTCTTGGGCCTTCTCCACCAAAGAGACCACGTCGCCCATACCCAGGATCCGTTGCGCCATGCGCTCGGGATGGAACTCGCTGAGGGCGTCGAGTTTTTCGCCGGTGGAGACGAATTTGATGGGTTTTTCGACAATGGACCGGATGGAGAGGGCCGCGCCACCGCGGGTGTCGCCATCCAGCTTGGTAAGTACCACCCCGTCGAAATCGAGCACGTCGTGGAAGGCCTTGGCCGTGTTGACCGCGTCCTGGCCGGTCATGGAATCGACCACGAACAGGATCTCGTTGGGCTTCACGGCATCCTTGATGCGCGATACCTCGGTCATCATGTCCGAATCGACGTGCAGGCGGCCGGCCGTATCCACGATGAGCACCGAACAGGCCGTGCGACGGGCTTCGGCCAGGGCTTCGCGGGCCACTTTCACGGCGTCTTTTTCCACGATGGAGAACACCGGTACCCCGATCTGCCCGCCCAGGGTCTTCAGCTGGTCCACGGCGGCCGGGCGGTACACGTCCGCGGCGGCCAACATGGGCGTCTGTTTCTTGTCTTTGAAATACTTGGCCAGCTTGCCGGCGAAGGTGGTCTTGCCGGAACCCTGCAAACCGGCGATGAGGATGACCGTGGGCGGCACGGAAGCCATGCGCAGGTCTTCCTTCTTGGAGCCCAGGGCCCGCACCAATTCGTCGTACACGATCTTGGTGAACATCTGGCCCGGCGAAACGGTGCTCAGAACGGCTTCGCCCTCGGCTTGCTCCTTCACCCGGCGGGTGAATTCCTTGGCGACCTCGAGGTTCACGTCGGCGTCGAGCAGGGCGCGGCGGATTTCGCGCACCGTCTCCGCGATGTTCACATCGCGAATGCGGCTCTGGCCGGAAAGATCCTTGAAGATGCCGGCCAACCGGCCGGAAAGGTCGTCGAACATGGTTCGGTTTGAGGTTGATTACGAATAATCAGGGACAAACAGCCCGCCGCGAACGGCAGGCAGACGCCAAAGATACCGCTTTATCAACCGCTTATCAACAACAGCGGGGTTTGTGAAAATGCCTTCCGCCTCCCTATCCTTGTTCGGAACCATCAGTACCACATTAGCTCCCACAGTCATGTCCACCGGTCACGGTCTTCTCACAGGCAAAAAAGGCATCATTTTCGGCGCCCTGGATGAGCGCTCCATCGCATGGCGGGTCGCACTGGCCTGCCACCGCGAAGGGGCCGAGTTCGTACTCTCCAACGCCCCCATCGCCCTGCGCATGGGCGAACTCAACGCCCTGGGAGAAGCCACGGGTGCACCCATCATTCCCTGCGACGTCTCGAAAGACGAAGAGGTGGATGCCCTCCTGCGGCAGGTGAAAGACCGGTTCGGCAAGGTCGATTTCATCCTGCACGCGATCGGCATGTCGCCCAACATCCGCAAGAAGAAACCCTACGAAGACATCGATTACGACTGGTTCCATCAGACGCTCGACATCTCGGCCATCTCCCTGCACCGCGTGTTGCACCATGCCCACTACGTGCACGACATGATCGCCGACGGCGGGTCCGTGGTGGCCCTCAGCTACATCGGCGCCCAGCGCATCTTCTCGAAATATTCCGACATGAACGATGCCAAGGCCTTGTTGGAAAGCATCGCACGCAACTACGGTTCGCGCTTGGGGGCCAGGGGCATCCGTGTGAACACCGTTTCGCAGGGGCCCACCAAGACCTCCGCCGGCAGCGGCATCAAAGGCTTCGACGGCATGTTCGATTTCGCCGAAAAGCTCTCGCCACTGGGCAACCCCTCGGCCGACGACTGCGCCGATTACTGCATCACCCTGTTCTCCGACCTCACCCGCAAGGTGACCATGCAGAACCTGTTCCACGATGGCGGGTTCTCCAGCAACGGCATTTCCGAAGAGTTGATGAACGACCTGGCCGCGCTCGACGCCGCGCGCAGCGCCGACAACGGAAATGGATGAAGAACGCGTGCTGGGGATAGACCCCGGCTCGCGCGTGACCGGCCTGGCCGTGGTGGTGCGCGGACCGGACGGCTACCGGGTGGAGCATTGTTCGGTCTTGCGCCTGAGCCATGCCGACCACGCCGTCCGCATCCAGGAGATCTACCGCGAAGTGCAGGCCCTGGTGGCGGCCTTCCGGCCCACGGCCTGCGCCGTGGAGACGCCCGTCTATGGCAAAGACCCCACCGCCCTGCTCAAGCTGGGGCGGGCCCAGGCGGCGGCCATCCTGGCCGCCGCGAACGCCGGCTTGCCCGTCACCGAGTATCTGCCCAAAATGGTCAAGAAGTCCATCACCGGTTTGGGCAACGCCGGCAAGGAGCAGGTGGCACGCATGGTAGGCCACGTGCTCCGCTACGACCACGGCGACCTGCCCCGCGACGCCAGCGATGCGCTCGCCGTGGCCTGGTGCCACCTGCAGCGCGGTGGCGCCGGCTCCGTGACCGAACGCGACCGTTCCACCCGCCGCCGCGGCGACGCCTGGGCCCGCTTCGCCGCCGACAACCCCGAACGCATCCGCTCATGATCGTCTTCCTGCACGGCATCCTCATCGAAAAACACCCCGACCGGGCCTGGATCGATTGCCACGGCGTGGGGTACGAAGCAGGCATCACCGTCACCTGCGCCCAAAAACTGCCGGCGCCGGGCCAGGCCGTGCGGCTCTGGGTGCATCACCACATCACCGAAGCCGACCAACGCCTCTTCGGGTTCCTCGACACCACCGAGAAACGCCTGTTCGAGCTGCTCATCACGGTAAAAGGCGTAGGTCCCAAAACGGCGCTCACCATCCTCAGCGGTCTGGATGCCGACGCCCTGGGCGGGGCCATCGCCCGGCAGGACGTGGCCGCACTTTCGCGGGTGCCCGGCATCGGCAAAAAGACGGCGGAACGCATGGTCATCGAACTGCGCGACAAGATGGGAGCTCCCGGTGCCGGCATACCCGGCGGGGGCGGTTCCGACGCCCGCACCGAGGCCGCATCGGCCCTCGAAGCCCTCGGCTACCGCCGGGCCGACGCCGACAAAGCCTTGGCCACCTTGGCCAAAGAAGGGGCCGACAACCTGCCCGTAAGCGACCTGGTCAAAAAAGCCTTACAGCTCTTGCACCGCTGAACCGTAACATTCGCTTAACCAGCCGGAGATACTTTTGGGCGTGGCGAAGGAAACCATCCTGGTTGTGGACGACGAGGCCGACCTGCTCGAACTCATCGAATACAACCTCCAGCGTGAGGGCTACAACGTCCTTACGGCCGAGAACGGCCAGGAAGGGTTGCGTCTGGCACGGAAGCATCATCCCGACCTCATCATTCTGGACATCATGATGCCGCGCATGACCGGCATCGACGTGGTGCGTCAGCTCAAGGAAAGTACCGACCTGCGCAAAACCCCCGTCATGTTCCTCACCGCGCGGGCCGACGAAGAGACCGAGATCGAAGGGTTGGATGTGGGAGCCGACGATTTCCTGCAGAAACCCATCAGCACCGCCAAACTGGTGAGCCGCATAAAGACCGTGCTGCGCCGCATCGGCGAGGCGGTGGAGCCGGGCAACGAGATCCTCGCGCACGACCTGGTCATCAACCGGGACCGGTACCTGGTTCTCCGGGGCGCCACCGAATTCCAGTTGCCCCGCAAGGAATTCGAGGTGTTGTGGTTCCTGGCCGCGCGCAAAGGCAAGGTGATCGACCGGCAGACCCTGCTCAACGAAGTATGGGGAAGCAACGTGTTCGTGATCGACCGCACCGTGGACGTCCACATCCGAAAGATCCGTGAGAAGCTGGGTGAGGAATACATCGAAACGGTGAAGGGGGTCGGTTACCGGTTCCGGGAATGAGCGAACTCTTCCAAACCGGTTTGCGGCTGGCTTCGGCTACGGCCACGGTATCGGCCGTGGTGTTGTGGCTCGCGTTCTGGGCCACCATGCCCCTGCGCGAGGCCGCCCAATACGCCGTCATCGGGGGTGTGGTGGTGTTTTCGGCCACGTATTGGCACGCGCGGCGACTGCTGCGGCGCCGGTTCCGACGCATCACCGATGCCTGGCAACAGATTGCCGAGCGTCGGTTCGATACGCCCGACGAGCCCTTCGCACCCCGCGACGAGGTGGACGAACTGTTGCTGGAAACCCGCCGCACCTCGCAAACCATCCGTACCGAGCTGTTGCGTCTCAACCGGCTCGAAACCTACCGCAAGGATTTCATAGGCGACATCTCCCACGAGCTCAAAACCCCCATCTTCGCCATCCAGGGCTTCATAGAAACCCTGCTCAACGGCGCATTGGACGACCCCCGCGTGAACCGCCGGTTCCTCGAACGGGCCGACCGCAACGTGAGCCGCCTCATCGAACTCACCGAAGACCTGTTGGAAATCGCCCGCATCGAATCGGGTGAGGTCAAACCCCCCAAAGAACCCGTTTTCCTGAAGGAAGCCGTGCTCGAGGTGGTCGATTCCCTGCAGATGAAAGCCCTCGACGCGCAGGTCACCATCCGGGTGGCGGGGTTCGATCCGGGCATCCGGGTATTGGCCGATCCGGTCACCCTCCGGCAGGTGTTGGTCAATCTGGTCGAAAACGGCATCAAGTACAACCAACCGGGCGGCATGGTGGACGTGGGTGCCAAAACCTACCCCAAGAACCCGGCCAAACTGTTGATCAGTGTGCGCGACACCGGCATGGGCATAGACCCGCAGGATGTGAACCGGGTTACCGAGCGTTTCTTCCGCACCGAAAAATCGCGCGCGCGGGAGCAGGGCGGTTCCGGATTGGGCCTGGCCATCGTGAAACACATCATCGAAGCGCATGGGGAGCGGTTGATGATTGAAAGCGAGGTGGGCAAGGGTTCGGTGTTTTCCTTTACTCTGCCGAATGCCGATCGGGCGCAGGCCTAGCGCTATCTTTGCGGCATGAGATATGCCGTTATCATGGCCGGTGGCGTGGGTTCGCGCTTTTGGCCCGAAAGCCGTTCCGCCAAGCCCAAACAGTTCCTGAACCTGTTGGGCGAACGGAGCATGATACAAATGACCGTGGACCGCATCCGGTCCCGGTTCACCCCCGACCGCATCCTGGTGGTCACCAATGCGACCTATGTGGCCTTGGTGCGGGAGCAGCTGCCCGATCTGCCGGCCGAGAACATCATCGGCGAACCGGTGGCCAAAAACACGGCCCCCTGCGTGGCTTTGGCGGCCCGTATCCTGCGCCTGCGCGATGCCGACGCCACCATGCTGGTGCTGCCGGCCGACCACCACATCGCCCGGCCCGAGGTATTCCTCTCCGTAGTGGATGCCGCGTTCGAACAAGCCGAGGCCGGCACCGACCTGGTCACCATCGGCATCACCCCGCACCGGCCCGAAACCGGCTACGGGTACATCCAGGCCGACGAACGGGCCACCGAGCGGCGCGGGGCCTTCGCGGCCCATCGGGTGAAAGCCTTCGCCGAAAAACCCGATCTGGACACGGCGCTCCGGTTCCTCGCTTCGGGCGATTTCCTATGGAACAGCGGCATGTTCATCTGGCGGGCCGACACCGTGGAGGCCGAATTCGCCCGCCTCCTGCCCGACATGCATGTGCTGGCCCAGGCCCTGCCCGACCGCGCCGACCCCGGGTTCACCACCGCCGTCGACACCTTCTACCGGTCTGTCAACTCCATCTCCATCGATTACGGCATCATGGAGAAAGCCGGCCATGTGCGGGTGGTACCCGGAGATTTCGGCTGGAGCGATGTGGGAAGCTGGACGGCGGTACATGAACTCGGCCGCAAAGACCCGGCCGGAAACGTGGACCGAAGCGCCGGAGCCCTGTTCATCGGCTCGGCCAATTGCCTGGTGAAAACCTCCAGCGACCGCTTTGTGGCGCTGGTCGGGTTGGATGGTATCGCCCTGGTGGAAACCGACGACACCCTCATGGTCTGCCGCCTGGATGCGGCTCAGGACGTCAAAAAAGTGGTGGACGCCCTCAAGGACTCGCCGAAGGACCACCTACGCTGACCGTGAGTTGGTCGTAGGCCAGGCGGATGCCTTCGGGCAACCGCCGGTCGGTGTCGGCATGGCGTACCGGCGTGCTCATGTGTACCAGCCAGGTGCGGCGGGCGCCGATGCTGCGCGCCACCTCCACCGCCTGCGGTATGGTGAAATGCGTGGGGTGCTCCGGCTCCCAACGCAGGCCGTTGAGCACCAGGGTGTCGCAACCGGCGAGCAACCCGATGGCCTCGTCGTCCAATTCGGAGGCATCGGTCACATAGCCCAGGTCGTTGATCCGGAACCCCAGGATGTCCAGATTGCCGTGGATGACCGGCACCGGCCGGATCTCCAGGTCTCCGATCCGGGTCGGGCCTACCGGCATGAACGCCATATCCACGGAACCCGGGGTTTTGTCGGGTTCGAACATGTAATCGAACCGGCGGCGGATATGCGCTTCCGTGCGCGGATGGCATAGCACCGGTATGGGTGCGCGTTGGGTGTAGTTGAAGGGACGCAGGTCGTCCAGGCCACCCACATGGTCGGTATGCTCGTGCGTGATGAGCAGGGCGTCGATGCGGCGGATACCCGCCCTCAGGGTCTGCAGACGGAACTCGGGGCCGGCATCGATCACGACGGAGGTATGCGCCGTGCGCACCCAGGCCGAGGTGCGCCAGCGTTGGTCGCGTGGATCGGTAGAGGGGGTTTCGCGGCCGAATCCGCCGGCAACCGGTACGCCCATGCTGGTACCCGTGCCCAGGAACGTGAGGGTCATGGGCACCATCAGGCCGGGTCCTCGAAGGGCAACGCCGGTTCCTCGGCACCGGCGAACCGGTCCCACAGGGCTTCCAGTTCGCGGCGTACCGCCGGTTTCACAAACACGGAGCCGTGGTCGAGCTGGCGGATCAGCCGCGCCAACGTGGCCACCTGCACCTCCACCGGCTGGTTCCGGTTCAGTACGATGAGGTTTTCGCCTTCCAACACGCAACTCGACCCGCGGAAACTGCCCCGCTCGCGCCGCACCCGGTAGCCGAAACGCTGTACCAGGTCTTCCAATTCAGGCAACAGTTTGTCGGGTTTCATGGCCGCCTCAGAACGTGAGCCCCACGGTGAGGTGGGTGCCCCGATGGCTGTGGTTCAGCGACTCGGTGTCCAGCAGGTAATCGCGCCAGCGGTATCCGGCGCCGACCGACAACCCGGCCGGGCCCAACAACCGGTCCACATGCAGCCGCCCGGTCGCTTCGAGCATGCGGGTGGCGCCGCCGGTACCGTTGAAGCCGTTCGAGGAATAGCCATAGCGGGCCAGCGCTTCCGCCTCGAACCGGACCCGCGTGCCCATGCGGCCCGAAATGCCGATGCCCGTGCCGCCGGCCACCGCGTTCTGGTTGAATTCGCGGGCGGTGTTCTCGGTCACCGAATTGCGTACCAGCGTGTACACCGTGTTCAGGCGGAATGGCACCGTTACTACCCAGTTCCCGCGTGCGAACACCGGAATGCCGTCGCCCATCTCCACCCCGATTTCGGTGTAATCGATGGCCAAGGAGCCCAACTTGCGGCCGAAGGTGCCATGCAGCTTCACCGACTCCAGGCTGGCCTCCAGGCGCAGCAACGGCGACGAGAACTCATACTGGATGAAGATGTCGGCCTTGGACGGTACGCTGGAGAAACCCCATTGCGTGGCTTCGATCCCGGCAGAAAGCCGCAGGCTGGGCATGGTGATGCCCGAGCGGGCGCTGGGCACCGAAAACATCTGTGCGGAAGCGGTGGGTGCCGCCGCCGCGAGCATCAGCCCCAGAACGGCCACGCGCATGGAACGAATCCGCGCGGGTAGTACCTTATGAAAACGATCCATCCGGAGAAATTACGATGAAAATACTGGCAACCTTGATTCTGAGCCTTACGGCCATGCTTAGCAACCCTTCCGCCACCGGCGGCCTGCACACCTTCACCGTGAAGGACATCCGCGGCCGCGACGTCGCACTTTCCGCCTATCAAGGCAAAGTAGTTCTGGTAGTGAACACGGCCTCGCGCTGCGGTTACACGCCCCAATACAAGGAGCTGCAGGAATTGTATGCCAAATACAGCGATCGCGGCTTGGTGATCTTGGGCTTCCCGGCCAACAATTTCATGGGACAGGAGCCCGGCAGCGACGAGGAGATCGCCGAATTCTGCCAGGTGAACTATGGGGTCACCTTCCCGCTCTTCTCCAAAGTGAGTGTGAAAGGAAACGACCAACATCCGCTGTTCGCCCATCTGACCTCGGCGGCCAACCGCGATTTCACGGGCGAGATCCGTTGGAATTTCGAGAAGTTCCTGATTGATGGAAACGGCAACCTGGTGCGCCGCTTCCGCAGCGATGTGAAACCTACCGACGCGGCCCTGGTGAGCGCGGTGGAAGCCCTGCTGCCCGCACCGCGCCCCCGCTAAGTGCGGGGCGTGTAGCCCAGAACCGGCCCCAACCAGGTCTCCGCCTCCGCCATGGTGAACCCACGGCGGAGGTGGTAGTCGTGTACCTGGTCTTCGGCGATGGAACCCAGGCGGAAGTATTCGGCCTCCGGGTGGGCGAAATACCAGCCGCAGACCGATGCGGGCGGATCCATGGCCAGGCTTTCGGTAAGCGTGATGCCGGTATGCCCGGTGGCATCGAGCAGGTCGAAAAGCACGGGTTTGGCGGTGTGGTCGGGGCAGGCCGGATAGCCCGGGGCGGGACGGATGCCCCGGTAGGCCTCGCGGATGAGGTCCTCGTTGGCCAGGTGCTCTTCGGGCGCATACCCCCAGAACTCGGCGCGCACCCGCTTGTGCAGGTATTCGGCGAAGGCCTCGGCCAGGCGGTCGGCCAGGGCTTTCACCAGCAGCGCGCTGTAGTCGTCGTTGTCGGCCTGCAGGCGGCGCACCAGCACGTCGATACCGGCGCCGGCGCACACGGCGAAGGCGCCGATGTGGTCGGGCGTGCCGGCCGGCGCCACGTAGTCGGCCAGGGCCCGGTTGGGCTGGCCGGCCCGCTTGCGGGTCTGCTGCCGCAGCCCCACGATGCGCGCCCGCTCCTTCGTGCGGGCATCGTCGGCCCAAACCACCAGGTCGTCGCCGTCGGCATTGGCGGGGAATATGCCGGCCACCCCGCGCATGACCACGGTGGCGTCTTGCTGCAGCCGGTCGAGCCAGGCCTCGGCATCGGCGTGCAGCTTGCGGGCTTCGGTACCCACTACGGCATCGTCGAAGATGGCCGGGTATTTGCCGGTGAGCTGCCAGGCCTGGAAGAAGGGCGTCCAGTCGATGAAGGGCCGAAGCGCCGCTATGCCCACATCGGTTACGGGGATCACACCGGTGCGGCGCGGCGGAGCCACGGTGGTGGCGTCGAAGACGAGCCGCGCCCGGTTGGCGCGGGCTTCCTCAAGCGTCAGGAAATCGAGGCGGTCCTGCCGGCGGGCCTGCTCTTCGCGCACCCGCACGTGGTCGGCTTCCACTTCGGCCAGGAATTCGTCCACGCCGGTGTCGCTCACCAACCGGCTAACCACCGGCACGCTGCGCGAGGCGTCGAGCACGTGGATCACCGGACCCGAATAATGCGGTGCGATACGCACCGAGGTATGTGTGCGGGAGGTGGTGGCCCCACCGATAAGCAAGGGGATCTTCAATCCCCGCCGCTCCATCTCTTTGGCCACTTCCACCATTTCGTCCAGCGATGGGGTGATGAGCCCGCTCAAACCTACCACATCCGCGCCGATGCGGACCGCTTCATCCAAAATCTTGTCGCGGGGTACCATGACCCCCATGTCCACCACTTCGAAGTTGTTGCAGGCCAACACCACGCCCACGATGTTCTTGCCGATGTCGTGCACGTCGCCTTTCACGGTGGCCAACAACACGGTGGTGCGTTTGGCTTCGGGGTTGGCGCCGGCCGCCTTGGCCGCTTCGATGTAGGGAATGAGCACGGCCACGGCCCGTTTCATCACACGGGCGCTTTTCACCACCTGGGGTAGGAACATCTTGCCGGCGCCGAACAGGTCGCCCACTACCGACATGCCGTCCATCAACGGACCCTCGATCACGCGGATGGGTTCGGGGTATTGCAGGCGGGCTTCTTCGGTGTCGGCGTCCACATGGTCCATGATGCCGTTCACCAAGGCATGGCGCAGGCGTTCCTCCACCGTGCCGTTGCGCCATTCGGCGGTTTTGGCTTCGGCCTTGCCACCCGATTTCAACGCTTCGGCATAGGTGATGAGGCGCTCGGTGGCGTCGGGCCGGCGGGCGAACAGCACGTCTTCGACATGTTCGAGCAGGTCGGCCGGAATCTCGTCGTACACCCCGATCTGCCCGGCGTTCACGATGCCCATGTCCAACCCGGCCTTGATGGCATGATACAGGAAGGCGGTGTGCATGGCCTCGCGGACGGGGTCGTTGCCACGGAAGGAGAAGCTGATGTTGCTCACGCCGCCGCTCACTTTGGCCAGGGGCAGATGCGCCTTGATCCACCGGGTGGCTTCGATGAAATCGATGGCGTACCGGTCGTGCTCGGATATACCCGTGCCTACGGTGAGGATGTTCGGATCGAAGATGATGTCTTGCGGCGGGAAGCCCGCTTTCCGGGTAAGCAACCCGTAGGCCCGTTCGCAGATGGCGATGCGCCGCTCGTAGGTATCGGCCTGTCCCGTCTCGTCGAAGGCCATTACGATGACGGCCGCGCCGAACCCGCGCACGATGCGCGCCTGGCGCAGGAACTCGGCCTCTCCCTCTTTCAGGCTGATGGAATTGACCACACATTTGCCCTGCACACATTTCAGGCCGGCTTCGAGCACCTCCCATTTCGACGAATCGAGCATGAAGGGCACCTTGCTCACATCGGGTTCGGCGGCCAGCAGATTCAGGAACCGCACCATGGCGGCTTTGGAATCGAGCATGCCCTCGTCGAGGTTGATGTCGATGATCTGGGCGCCGTTCTCCACCTGCTGCCGGGCCACGCTTACGGCATCCTCGAACCGCCCCTCCAGGATCATGCGGGCGAACACCTTGCTGCCGGTCACGTTGGTGCGCTCGCCGATGTTCACGAAGTTCGTGTCGGGGCGGATGACCAGGGGCTCCAGGCCGCTCAACCGGGTGTACGGTTCTACGGTGGGCACCTGCCGCGGGGCGCGCCCGCGCACGGCTTCGGCCATGGCCCGGATGTGGTCGGGCCGGGTGCCGCAACATCCGCCCACGATGTTCAGCCAGCCGCTGTCGGCGTAGCCGCCGATCACTTCGGCCATGTAGGCGGCCGTTTCGTCGTAGCCGCCCATGTCGTTCGGCAGGCCGGCGTTCGGGTACAGGCTCACATGGGTGGTGGCCACGCGGCTCAGTTCCGACAGGTACGGCCGCATCTGGGCCGAACCGAGGGCGCAGTTCAAGCCCACGCTGAGCAGGTCGGGCAGGTGCGAGACGGACAACCAGAAGGCCTCGGTGGTCTGCCCGCTCAAGGTGCGCCCGCTCATGTCCACGATGGTGCCGCTCACCATTACGGGCATGGGCCGCCCTCCTTCGTCGCGGTGCCGCATCACGGCATGCAGGGCGGCTTTGGCGTTGAGGGTGTCGAATACGGTTTCGATGAGGAGGAGGTCGGCTCCGCCTTCGTCCAACCCGCGGATCTGCTCCAGGTAGGCGTCGGAGACCTGGTCGAAGGTGACCGCCCGGTAGCCCGGGTCGTTCACATCCGGACTCAGGCTCAGGCTCCGGTTGGTGGGCCCGATGGCACCAGCTACAAATCGGGGCTTGGATGGATCTTTCGCGGTCCATTCCAAGGCCTTCAGTTTGGCCAGCTTGGCACCGGCCACGTTCAACTCCCGTGCCAGATGCCCCAGGTTGTAGTCCTCCTGGGCAATGGAGGTGCAACTGAAGGTGTTGGTTTCGATGATGTCGGCGCCGGCGGCCAGGTAGGCGTCGTGGATGCCGAGGATCACGTCCGGGCGGGTGACCGACAACAGGTCGTTGTTGCCTTTCAGTTCGCCGGGATGATGGCGGAAGCGTTCGCCCCGGTAGTCGTCCTCGCCCAGGCGGTATTCCTGGATCATGGTGCCCATGGCTCCATCGATCACCAGGATGCGCCGCTCCAGTTCGCGGCGGATGTCGTAGGTCTTCATTCGTCCGGGTCTGTTCGGGTGACCAAGAGCTTGTCCACCCGGCTCTTGTCCATGTCCACGATTTCGAATTTCAGGTTCCGGTAGGCGAACAGGTCGCCTTCGGTGGGCACTTTGTCCAGCTTGAACATGGCGAACCCGCCCACGGTGTTGAAATCGCCCTCCTCGAGGTCTTCCGCATCGCCCATGCCGGCTTCTTCCAGGAAGTCCCAGATGTTCATGGAACCGTCCACCAACCAGGAACCGTCGGCCCGGCGAACGATCTCGGTTTCGATTTCTTCGGTCTCTTCGGGGATGTCGCCGAGCAGGGTTTCGGCCAGGTCGTGCAGGGTGAGGATGCCTTGCACGGATCCGTACTCGTCGATGATGATGCCGAATCCGTTCTTCTTGTTGCGGAAATGCTCCAAGGCCTTGCCTGCCGATACGTTCTCGGGAATGAGCAAGGGAGGCGATGCCAGCTCGCGCAGGTCGAACCCGTGTTCGGACCGGCCGGCCAGCAGCAGGTCTTTCACGGTCACGATCCCCATCACATCATCCATGCTTTCTTCGCAAACCGGGTACTTGCTATAGGGTTCGCGGCGGAGGATGTCCAGGATGGTCTCCACCGACATGTCGGGCGTGAGGTACACCACGTCTTTCCGATGGGTCATGATCTCGCTGGCCCGTTTGTCGCTGAAGCGGAATACTTCTTTGATGAGGTCCGATTCCTGCTGGTCGATCACGCCGCTGTCGGAACTCTGCTGGAGCAGGAATTTGAGCTCTTCTTCGGTCATGGCCCGCTCGTCGCTGGCTTTCACCCCGATGAGGCGGTTCACGCCTTTGGTGCTCACGCTCAACAGCCACACGAAGGGATAGGCGATGCGGGTGAGCACGAGCATGAAGGGCGTAAGTGCCAGTACGATGCGCTCTGGGGCGCTCAAGGCCACCGATTTGGGCACCAGTTCGCCCACTACCAACGAGAAATAGGTGATGATGGAAATGACGGAGGCCAGTGCCAATTGGCCGGCATAGGGTGCCATGGCCGGGAATCCTTCGAAGAAGGGTTTCACGTCGTCGGCCAGGGCCACCCCGCCGTACGCACCCGACACGATGCCGATGAGGGTGATGCCGACTTGGATGGCCGAGAGCATCTTTTCAGGTTCTTCCAACACGTGCAGTACCGTTCGGGCGGTGCTGCTGCCTTTTTGGGCCAGGGCTTCGAGGCGGGATTTGGACGAGGATACCAACGCGATCTCGTACATGGCGAACACTCCGTTCACCAGGAGCAGGACCGTGAGGATGAGGATTTCCATTCAGGGTTTGATTATGCGAACCGGTCGGCCAGCCGGTGGATGAGGTATCCGCTTTCGCGGAGGGCCGTTTCGGCGAACTCGCCGAAAAAGGAGGATATGGCTTCGAACTCGCGCACGAATCCGGCTTTGTCGTCGGCTTCCACCAGGCGAGCCAAGGCGGCATGGTGCTCCAGAAAGGCCAGAAGCAAGGCCCGACGTTCGGCCGAGGAAAAGACGATGTCGGCGTACAGGCCGGCGTCTTGTGCGAAGATCCGGCCGGTCATCATGAGCTCGGCGCGGTAGATGGGGCTCGAGAAATCGAGGATCTCTTCCGGTTTCAGACCTTGCGCTTTCAGAAAACTGCCATGCAGTAGGGCCATGTAGTGGCGTACCCCCTGGATGAGGTGCATGGCACGGTCGTGGCGATCTGGATCCACGCTTACCAACCGCATGCCCCAAAGCGCGAACTGGTTGAGCACCCACTCGGCGGCGGTGGCGTCGCGGCCGGGACTCACCAGCAGGAGCTGTTTGGAGAGGTTCTGCACGTCGGGGCCGTGCATGGGGTGCAGCCCCAGCACAGGGCCGGCGTGGGCGGCCAGCATGGCGGCCAACACATCGGCTTTGTTCGAGGTGAAATCGGCCAGGATGGCGGTGGCCGGCAGATGCGGCGCCAACCGGCGCACTACGGCTTCGGTCACATGGATGGGCACGGTGACCACCGCCACGTGCACACCGGCGGCCAGTTCGGCCACCCGGTCCCAATCGTCCCGGTCCAATATGCGCACCTCGTGCCCCGATTGCTCGGCATACCGGGCGAACAGGGTGCCCATGCCGCCCCGGCCGCCCACGAACAGCCAGGTACGCGGCTCCACGGTGGCCATGGGAAACGTAGTGGTGCTCTGGCTGGCACGCGAGGCGCTCATGATCATGCGCAGGAAATCCTCGGCCCAGTCGGGGTCGAGGTCCCGCCGGAGGGCGTCTTCGCGGAAGGCCTGCACCTTGCGCTCTTCGCGCCCGGCCACATAAATGGGCAATTTGTGAGCGATTTTGGTCGCCAACACCCCTTTCACCACCTCGTTGCGCTCGCGCAGGAGGTCCAGAATCTGCCGATCGATGGCGTCGATCCGGTCACGATGGGCGGTAAGGGATGATTCGGGCATGGAACCCGATAAAATACCACGGATTGCCGTGCGTTGCCCAACCTCCACCATTGTATTACATTGTCACACATGGCAGACACCCTATCCATTCGCCTCGATGAAGAACTCGTCGCACTGCTCGAAACGGTCTCGAAACAGACCGGCAGGGCAAAAAGCGACCTCGTACGTGATGCATTGCGCCGCCAACTGCACATCGAATCGTTCCAATCGCTACGAAATCGGGTACTCCCCTTCGCAGAAGCACAGGGTCTTCTGACCGATGATGATGCTTGGCGCCTGATTTCGTGAGGGTATTTTTGGACACGAATGTGCTTTTCAGCGCCTTCGCCACTCGGGGTCTCTCAGCCGATCTGTTCCAACTGATCATTTCTCGGCATGAGTTGGTTACCGGAGAATTCAATCTTTCGGAATTGACGCGCATCTTACGTGCGAAACTGAACATGCCCGGTTCGCATGTGGACGATATCGACCGCTATCTGCGGAAGCATACCATAGTTCCTCTCCCGGATATTCCGGCAGATATTCCTGCAAATGACCCAGACGACCGCTGGGTACTCGCCTCGGCCCGTGTTTCTGGTGCCGATGTGTTGGTCTCCGGCGATCGGGATTTACTGGACCTTGACTTCGAATCAGCCGGAATCAGGATCATGAACCCACGCCAACTCTGGGAATTGTTGTCTCTCACTCCCGACTGATTCCTATGTCCGATTTCCGCCTCGTATCGCCCTATCAACCCGCCGGGGACCAACCCAAAGCCATAGAAGCCCTGGTTTCCGGTCTGAAGGCGGGGGTGCGTTTTCAAACCCTATTAGGCATTACCGGCTCGGGCAAGACCCGCACCGTGGCCGAAGTGATCCAACAGGTGAACCGCCCCACCCTGGTGATGTCGCATAACAAGACCCTGGCGGCCCAGTTGTATCGGGAGTTGAGCGATTTCTTCCCCGATGCGGCTGTGGAGTTCTTCATCAGCTATTACGATTACTACCAGCCCGAGGCCTACATGGTGGCCCAGGACAAGTACATCGAAAAAGACCTGGCCATCAACGAAGAGATCCAGCGCCTGCGCCTGCGGGCCACCAGCAGCATGCTTTCCGGCCGGCGCGATGTCATCATCGTATCAAGCGTAAGTTGCATCTATGGCATCGGGTCGCCCAGCGAATACGCGGCCATGGTCATCAGCCTGCACGAGGGCAAGCACATCAGCCGGTCCAAGCTGCTCTACGACCTGGTGGACCTGCACTACACCCGCAACGACGCTGAATTCTCGCGCAGCACCTTCCGGGTGCGGGGCGACGTGGTGGACCTGGTACCGGCCTATTCCGAGTACGCGTTGCGCATCCAGTTCTGGGGCGACGAAATCGAGAAGATGACCCTCTTCGACCCGGATACCGGCAAGGAACGCGAGCGGGTACAGCAGTTCCAGATCTATCCGGCCAGCCATTACGTCACCACCAAGGCCCGCCTCGACGAATCCATCATCCTCATCCGCAACGAGCTGAACCAGCGCCTGGAACAGCTCCGCGAAGAAGAGAAATTCCTGGAAGCGGCCCGCCTGGAGCAACGCACCCAGTTCGATCTGGAGATGATCCAGGAAATCGGGTACTGCTCCGGCATCGAGAACTACTCGCGGTACCTGGCCGCCCGCAAGCCCGGGGAGCGTCCCTACTGCCTCATGGATTATTTCCCCGAGGATTTCCTCGTGGTGGTGGACGAAAGCCACCAGACCATACCGCAGATCGGGGCCATGTACGGGGGCGACCGCAGCCGCAAACTGGCCCTGGTGGAACACGGATTCCGCCTGCCCTCGGCCATGGACAACCGCCCCCTCACCTTCGAAGAATGGGAAGGCCTGGTGCCCCAGGGCATTTTCGTGAGCGCCACCCCCGCCGACTACGAATTGGTGAAGTCTGAAGGCGCCTTCGTAGAGCAGATCATCCGCCCCACGGGACTCATGGAACCCCGCATCGAGGTGCGTCCCCTCAAGAACCAGGTCGACGACCTCATCGAAGAAATCCGCATCCGCATCGAAAAGCGGGAGCGGGTATTGGCGCTCACCCTCACCAAACGCATGAGCGAGGAGTTGAGCGAATACCTTCGGAATCTGGGCATCCGGGCGGCCTACATGCACAGCGACCTGGACGCCATCGAGCGCATCGAAATCCTGTACCGGTTCCGGCGGGGCGACTTCGACGTGCTCGTAGGCATCAACCTGCTGCGCGAAGGCATAGACATCCCCGAACTGAGCCTGGTAGCGGTGCTCGACGCCGACAAAGAGGGCTTCCTTCGGAGCCAGACCAGCCTCATGCAGATCACGGGGCGGGCGGCGCGGAACGCGGACGGCCTGGCCATCCTCTATGCCGACAAAGTGACCGACAGCATGCGGAAAGTGATCGAAGAAACCGACCGTCGGCGCGAGATCCAGCGGGCGTATAACCTCGAGCACGGCATCACGCCACAGACCATCGTCAAGGAGCTCAAGCCCCTGGTCGATCCGGCCCTCATCAGCACCCAGAAAATCGACCTCGACAAACCCTTCGATTACGGCGACAACTCCCCCGCGCTCAGCTACGTGCGGGCGGCCGACGACGGGCTGCGGTACAAACCCAACCCGGCCATGCAGGAAGTGGTCTTCGACGACAAAGACGCCTTGCTCGAGCACCTGCGCACGGCCATGCTCACAGCGGCCCGCAACCTGGAATACGAGGAAGCCGCCCGTATCCGCGACCAGATCGAAGTACTCGAGCGGGAGTTGAGGTAGGGAGTAACGGGAGACGGGTAACGGGAGACGGTTAGCGGAAGTCGAAGGCGCCGGCGCGCAGGTTGATGCCGTATTCCAGGTGGGCTTTCATGCAGGCCAGGAAGTTGGCCCAACCCTCGGTGGTGCCGATGGCCCACTCGATGGCTTCGGGGGTGTCGGGTTTGCCGTCTTCCACCACCCGAACCACGGTTCCGGCATCGGGGCGCGCTTCCAAGGTGATGGTGACCACCGTTTCCGAGTCCCACACGAATTCGATGGTATGCGGCGCCTCCACGCGCACAACCTCTACCGGAAACGCCCCTTCGAATTCGGGAAACGCCCACATGCGCGTGACCCCCGACTCCAGGCGGCCGTCGCTCTCCGATATGAAGTACCGGGTGAGGATGGACGGATCCACGATGCCTTCGAATACCTCTTCGATCGGCTTGCGGATCTGTATGGCGGCTTTGGCGTGCATCCGTGACCTATTTCAGTTCATCCAGAATGATCTTCTTCTGCTGCAACGTGTTCTTCATGGCCTTTTCCCGAACCTTCGGGTCGGCGTGGTTGATCAGGGCAAAATAGTCGACCGGAACCACCTGCCACGACAGTCCATATTTGTCGGTGCACCATCCGCAAGAACCTTCCTGGCCCCCGTTTTCCGTCAGGGCATTCCAAAAATAATCCGTTTCGGCCTGGTCCTTCGTGTTGATGACGAATGAGACCGACTCGTTGAACTTCTGAAACGGACCCGCCGCCAGAATGCCCAATTCCATGCCGGCGATTTCGATGATCGCCGTTTCGAAGGCCCCGCCACCCGCTTCCGGCGGATTCGTGTACGCATGGTGTTCCTTGAGCCTGCCATCCGCAAATATCGAGAGATAATAATCGGCTACCGCTTTGGCATCCGTTGTTTCAACCCAGATCGACGGTGTGATTTTTTGAGCAGTCATGAGCGTGCCTTCTAGTGAGGCCTTCAATGTAAGGGTGTGGGTGCGCTAACGGTTTGCAGCTTGGCTAAGTGGCGGATTTTGAAGCACTTACTTTCAATTTAGCACTGAACCCGCCATTTTGCCAAACTGCTGTTACCTGCTGGCGTTTTTGTCTGTCGAGTTGTAGAATAAAAAAAATAGCGAACAGTTCTAAAACTGTCCGCTATAAAAAACATAATTTAAAGATATTATTTAGATGCGTAAACTACTTTCAGGAAGTCTTTTGTTGTCGTTGGCTTTCTGCCTAAAAGATTTTCTAAATCTGTTTTTTCAGTTGAATATTCCCCTTGCTTAATAGCCTCGGCAAAACCTGCAAACATTCCAACATATTCTGCTGGAACGCCTGCTTCTGTTAATGTTTTCACGTAAATATCTTTAGGCGGGCTTACATAATTGATTTGTTTACCAACTATTTCACTTAAATCTTCAGCAATTTCTTGTATCGATACACTTTCGGTATTGCTTAAAGAATATGCTTTGTTTTCGTGTCCTTCGCTTGTCAATACACTGGCAGTAGCTTCAGCCATATCATTACGCAAAGCAAAAGCCGATTTTGTCTCTCCTGCTGGTAAAAATATACCTGTTGTTAAAACTTGTTCTCCAAAAAACATCGGTAACACATCAAGATAAAGATTGTTTTTAAAAATGGTGTAAGTCATTCCACTTGCCTTGATTAGGTTTTCTGTGTCGATATGCGATTTTGCAAGAAAGTAAATAGGTGAAGTTTCGGTATCGTTTTTTCGCTCAAAACTGGTATAAAATATATGTTTTACACCTGCTTCTTTAGCAGCCTTCACTGCATTCTCGTGTTGTTGTCCACGGTTAACAACATCAGAACTTGAAACCAATAACAACTTGTCAACGCCTTTAAATGCTTCTACCAATGAAGCGTAATTGTCGTAATCGCCAATTTTTAAGTTAATGCCTTTTGTTTTCAAGTCTTCCGCTTTCGCCTCATCTCTTACTAAAGCCGAAATGCTGTTTGCTGAAATACCCTTTTTTAATAGAAAGTCAATGGTTGCCTTTCCAAAATGTCCTGTTGCTCCTGTTACTAAAATCATTTTTTTATTTTTTTTAATTGTGAATTGCAAAGATACACTATATTTGCTTCCTAAAGTATAGTGCTATACTAAAGTATAGTAACAAAAGTCAGGAAAATGAAAAAGCAGCTAAGTTTAAAAGAGATTAAGTCTTGTCCCGTTGAATATGTGCTAAACATCAACGATACGCTCAATGTTATTAGTGGTAAATGGAAGTTGCCAATCTTAGGATCAATACTGTTTGGTAAAAAACGGTTTACCGATATTCAACGCAATATTCCAAAAATTACACCCAGAATGTTGAGCAAAGAACTGAAAGAATTGGAATTAAATGGCGTGTTGGTCAGAACGGTATATGACACAACACCTGTATCTGTTGAATATGAGTTGTCTGAAACAGGAAAACAAATCACAGAAGTCCTAGATAAAATGATAGAATGGGGAATAGAACATAGAAAGTCTGTGTTGAAAAAGGCCTAAGTTTTCATTCATTCAATTGTAGCAGATTGAATATGATTTTAGTGTGTCTGCTTAATGATTGCAGTGTCGTTGTTTTTTCAATTATTGTCCTCTAAAATGTCTGTCGCTGTTTTGCTACCAATTTGTTCAGCTAAACCAATAAGTAATCCCTCTACTCCACGAATGTAGCAGAGTCTATAAACGTCACCAAACTGAACAACTTCATCTACGACTTTAGCACCGTGTTTTTCAAGTCTGCCCAAAAGCTCGTCAAGGTTGTCAACCCTGAACATTACTCTTAGATAACCAAGTGAGTTCACAGGATTCGTTCTGTGGTCAGCTATCGTTTGCGGACGCAGAAATTGTGAATGTTCAAGTCGGGAGTGTCCGTCAGGAGTAACCATCATAGCTACTTCAACAGATTGGTCACCAAGCCCAGTTACTCGTCCTGCCCATTCGCCTTCAACCATCATTCGCCCTTCAAGTGTCAACCCAATTTCTGTGAAGAATGCAATTGCATTGTCAAGTGATTCTACAACAATGCCTACATTGTGCATCTCCATTAATTTACTTTTTGCCATATTCTATTTGTCAATTTTTGATGTTGTTTCTGGTCGTCCTACAATGACCGCTAACGTTTTGCGGCTTGGCGAAGGTGGCGATTTAACCACAAATGTTCATACGAAGCACACACTTCAAATTTACGAAAAACTGTCATACGAAGCACTGAACCGCCACTTTTGCCAAACCGCTGTTAGTGGCTGGGCTTCTTT
>JANJTJ010000107.1 GCA_024711145.1 Balneolales bacterium | reverse complement strand
CGGGAACTGGGGGTGAGTTTGGGGGATGGTTAGGGGTTAGGGGTTGAGGGTTGGGAAATCCCATTTTGTAATCGCATATTCGATTATGACCCGCACCGAAACACCCCAACCCGCTGCCGGACCCAGACTCGGAAAGGGGATTTATACCCGGGTCGAGATCGCGACCATCCTGCGCATGCCCTATGGCAAGGTGAACCGGTGGGTGACCGACTGGCGTTGTTCGAGCATGGTTTTCGTTGTCTCGTCGCTAGGACATGCGTGGATGGCGTAGTTATGCGGGAGGTTGTCGGTACCTACATCTTGAGCGCTCTTGGTGAAGGTCTGGATAGTGTGCGAAACCCAAAATTCAGCCAAGGTAGAGAATAAGGAAGCTGGTGTAGAGGTGCTTCAGGGGCTGCGGAACAGGTCGGTCTAAGTGGATGTTGCAATCATGGCAGTAAATAAGGTCATTTTCGTATTTGTTGAGTTAAAAACTTTACTGCTCATCCAGAATATCTTGGACCCAATCTAGGTGTCTATGGAGTTGTAGATAGAATCGTGCCGCAGTGCTGAAGGCAGCCATTGGTGCAAGTCGTAATTTAATGCGATTCCGAATTGTCGTACGCTCAGGTGATCCTACGGGAAGTGCTACATAAGTATTTACATCTTCTTCTGTGTTGACGCGCAATTGCTCACGCTTGGAATTGAAATCTGGGTGGTCGAGGTTTAGTAGGATTTTGCTTTCCTCGACACGTCGCCGCGCGGCTTTATCATTTGCAAACGCAGGGTTAAGGATTGGCCGTCCGTCAGTATGGAACGCCAATAATTCGCAATCCTTGGCATTACAGGGATCGAGAATCACAGGTCTTTCGATCCGTAGACTATTCTTTCCTTTTGCGCGAATTTCAGGTGGGAGAAGTGGGAATTTTTCTCCCTTACCCCCTGTGCGACCAAGCATCGGATTGAATTGAAGGCTATTCGCCCAAGGACACGCGATTCTGTAGTTTTCAGCGTCATAGGCCAACCACCAATAGAGGATAACCGGGCGATAATGATCGACTACAAGTGGTGCGCCAGTGAGTTCGACCTCAGTATACCAGCACTTGTGACCCAGCAGTATTGTCATTAGATCCTTCACCGGCTTCCATTTGTTTGGTCCGTTATGATCAGAGTGCGTTTTGCGATTAATAGGCGCCATTCTGGCTGACTTTTTGTGAGCTCTCCCAAGTCTCGATTTCACATTTCTACCAGCGTCAGTTGCAAAAACCCTAGAGAAAAGAGCGGTTTGGTCGATGTAGCGCATAGTCAGGACAGATTATGTGAATGGCGCTCCCTCAGGAAAGCAACGAATTCAGGGTCACGTTCACTCACACCGGGCAAAATCTGTAGCTGTTGATTCAGTGCCTTCAATCGAGCTTTGTCTTTTCTGGTGAGTTTTGGCTTAATGCTGATTGCAAGCCTCTCATCGAGCAGCTTCTGGGTCTCTTTATCAAGACTTGATGGAAGTCCAAAGAATTCACTGCTGCATAGAAGGTTTGCAATGCCCTGCCCGCGAGGATTGCGAAGCGGACGGGAAAAAAGCGGAGAATTAGCGTCAGACAAATGCGCAAGTAAGACTTGGTCCCTTGTCATACCCGAAATCATCACTGGATCATGTGTCGCCATCAACACTGTTGAACGAGGCGACCGCTCGGTACCTAGTGCCTCCGCCAGCATGCCGGGATAATCCCAAGACCAATGTGGGTTTAGATGTGTGTCCGGCTCATCGAGTAACACTAGATTGTCTCTCTGGTTGGAGAGGGTAAGGGCTCCAATTACCGCGACGAGTTGTTTTTCCCCTTCGCTTAGTTGATCGAATGGGAATGAGTTCTCTGCGCTTCGGCCCTTTAGATGAAAAGAAACTGATTTCAATAACCCTCGTGCTCTTAGGCTTTCCAAAGCCAGATAGACGTTCTCACCAGCCAATTCCAGCCTTCTAGCAAATGCCAAGAGGCCATTGTTTGGACCATCTGTGAGACGGTATACCCGTTCCACGGGCTTGGCTTTACGATATCGTCTTTGTCCGCCTTCCATCGAAATTTCTGGGGGATATTCCTGCTGGCTAAAAGTATCAATCGCTGTGGAAGTATCATCCAGCGCCGCAACAATTCTTCGAATTGCACCCTCGGTGTTCCAAAGTTTTGGTTCGTGCTTTTCTGGGTCAAATCCGTGAGGTGAGCGTAGCACGATTCTCACATCTTCAATCGCATCCAGTTTTAGATGACCGAGCAGATGTTTGTGACCGTGGGCAAACAGAGCTAGGAGGATTACCTGTGACTGCTCGTTACTGGATTGGACGAAGAGTGGGCGAAATCGATCGGTCTCCGGGTTGCGAGTGAGCTTTTGGAAATGGCGGCGATATTTGGTGATAAGTTTTTGAACGCGATGACACTCTCCCGAGTAATAGACTATGGTCAGCTCGGGGTAGAATACCTGAGCTGGGCCATCGCGAAGCCGTTTGGCGAAGTGATCCAATGCCATAAGTTCGTCATCCACTATGACTGAGGTTCGGCGGCCGTCGCGCTGAAGGACAACTTCCCGGTTATGTGCTTCGAATTCAAATCGGAAGTCAAATAGGGGTGCTTTTTCGAAGTAGAAGCCGATGAGAATCTGGAGGATGGCCTCAATCAAATTCGACTTACCGCTGCCGTTGCTGCCGATGACGGCATTGATTAACGAGGTATCCGTGAATTCGATGTCGCACGAACAGACGTTCTTGTATCCCTCGATCTGCAACCGCCTAAGTTTCATTGCCGCCTCCTTTCAGAGTGGTGAGCTCAGCGACGATGGCAGTGAGGAGCTTTTCGGCGGTGGCGCGCCCGGCGGCGAGCTGCGTTTCCAAGGCGTCCACCGAGGCCAACAGTTGTTCCACTTTGGCCACGATCCGTCGTTGCTCGGCGAGGGGCGGGAGGATAAAGGGAAGTCGTTGAACTTGCCGCGTCGAGATGTGCGGCACGCCGTTGCTTCTCCCCGGATCAATTGAATTCACAAATTCAGGCGAATTCAGCCAGAGTAGGAAATACGAGAGGTCTAGTTTGTCGTGCTTCGGAACAGGCTTAGCTACTCGCTGAAGCAGTAAGCATGGTAGGTCGTCTTTTGTTACTCTCGCCACTTTTAGTCCTGTCGTGATTAGCGGACGGTCAAGGGAGAGAACGATGTCGCCTTCGCTGAGCGCGAACCTCTCAAACTCCTTCGCGACCTTGCCGTCAACGAACTTGGACTCACGCCAATCAAGAATCCCGTGACTCACGTTTACGTTCCTGCAAAGCCTCACACCAAACGGTTTGAACCACTCGCTCTTGAATGCGTAGCCGTTTTGAAACTCAATGTGGTCACCGACGGTTTGGTCCTTATTGCCCGTTTCGAAGGGCACGAGTTTGCCTTGGACGGCGAGGGTGAGGATAGCTTTGCGGAGGTCGGCGGGGGGGATGGGGATGAAGTCGTTGAAGATGTATTTGAGATTATCGGCGGTGGGCGCTTCGGCGAAGCGGGCCAGCGACGCGCGGGCGAGCGCGGCGTGCCGCGTCTCCCGTTCCTGCTGCTGGGCCTCCAGCCGATCACACAAGGCCATCAACTCATCCACCTTCGCCACGATCCGCTTCTGCTCGGCGAGGGGCGGGAGGGGGATTTCTGCCGACTCCAAATCTTTGGTTCCGAGTCGCGGCATTTTCATGCCGTAATTTTTCCGCGCGGCGTAGCCGAGGAAGGTTTGAGAGCGGAGGAAGAAACGAAGATAGGCGGGTGAGACGAAAGGCTTCGGGCGCAGTGGAACGATCTCGGTGGTGCAGAAGCCGGGCCGGTCGGCGATGACCACCTTATTGAGATAAGGACGGAGCTTTCCGTAGAGAACGTCGCCGGTTTGAAAACTAGCCTTGGTGCTGAGCGAGCGACGCTCTGCGAAAGTGGCGGTCGCGATTACTTTCCCCGCGCCACCATCGATGTCCTCGAGGTCCAGCACCCAAGCGGACTCATCAAGCGAGGCGGAATTGACCTTCGCGGCGGCGCGACAATCGGCGGCTTCGGTCATGATCACCCATCGCCATTCGTCTGGAACGTCGAATGGTGGCGGCGGGCCGGGATCGCTAGCGTAGATTCGACCGTCGAACTCTTTGATAAAGGCGCGCCAAGCTGGGTCTGCTTGGTCCGTAGGCATGCGTTCGCTGAGTTGCCCGCGCACGGCGAGTTCCAGCACCACCTCGCGCATCCTCGCCACCGCGTCGGGTGCATCGGCGAACAGGTCGAATTTTTGGAAAAACGTCTCCAGCTTCATTCGGCGGAACCGGCGGTGGCGGTGAGGGCGCGTTGGAGTTCGTTCTTCAACCGGGCGCGGGTGTCGGCGATCTGGCCGAGGAGCTTTTCGTATTCGGGCAGGAGGTGGTCCACGTCGCCGTGGCTCTCTTCGACGGTGTGCGGGTTCTTGAGGTCGAGGTTGTAGTTGGCGGCCTTGATCTGGTCGATGGAGACGCGCCAGGCCTGCGGGTTTTCCACGCGGCTCTTAAAGCCGTCGGACTCGTCGCCCCACCAGTCGATCTCGGGCTGGAACTCCTCGAAGCGCATCGGCTTCGTCTTGTTATAGCTGGTGACGCCCTCCGGATAGGGGTGCTCGTAGAACCAGATGTGCGCGGTAGCGGGCTGCTCGCTCTCGGGCTTTTTGGTGAAGAAGAGAATGTTGGTCTTGATGCCGGTGTAGGGGGCGAAGACGCCGTTGGGCAGGCGGACGATGGTGTGGAGGTGGCACTTCTCCACGAGCTCCTGCTTGAGGCGGGTCTTCATGCCCTCGCCGAAGAGGAAGCCGTCGGGCAGGACGACGGCGGCGCGGCCGTGGTTTTTCAACAGCTTGATGATCAGCGCCATGAAGAGATCGGCGGTCTCGCGAGTGCGGTAGGTGGCGGGGAAGTTGTTCTCGATTCCGTCCTCCTCCATGCCACCGAAGGGCGGGTTCGTGACGATGACATGGACGCGGTCCTTGTCGCCGTAGTCCTTGTAGGGACGGCTGAGGGTGTTGTCGTGGCGGATGTTGGTGGGGGTGTCGATGCCGTGCAGAATCATGTTCGTCGTGCACAGCATGTGGGGCAAGGCTTTTTTCTCAACGCCTTGGATACTGGCGATGAGCGTCTCCTCGTCTTGTGCGGACTTGACATAGGTGTTCCGCTTGTGGTCGATGGTGCAGGCGAGGAAGCCGCCGGTGCCGCAGGCTGGGTCAAGCACAAGCTCGTCAAGCTTGGGGTCCACGCGGTTGACAATGAACTGGGTGACGGCGCGCGGGGTGTAGAATTCGCCCGCGTTGCCCGCGGACTGGAGGTCTTTGAGGATCTGCTCGTAGATGCTGCCGAAGGTGTGGCGATCGGCGGTGTTGTTGAAGTCGATCTCGCAGATCTTGTTGATCACCTGACGCATCAGGGTGCCGGACTTCATGTAGTTGTAGGCATCCTCGAAAACGTTCCGTATGACCTGGGCGCGTTTGCCGTGCGGGCCATCGAGAACCAGCTTGTTCTTCAGGGTAGGAAAGAGCTTCTGGTTCACGAACTCAATGAGGTCATCGCCGGTTATGCCCTCCCGGTCGTCGGCCCAGTTCCGCCAGCGCAGGTACTGCGGTAGCGGGGATTGATAGTGGTCCTCGAGGAGTTCGATTTCGGCTTCGCGGTCGTCGTAGATCTTGAGGAAAAACATCCAGACGAGCTGACTGATGCGTTGGGCGTCGCCATCGATGCCGACGTCCTTTCGCATGATGTCCTGTATCGACTTGATGGTTCCACTAACGTTGCTCATGCGGATGCTTTCTGGCTGAAAAGTTCGTGTTCAAGGTCCTGGAGGGCGCGCTCGTATGCTTCCTTGCCGCCGAAAACATCGTTGATGATTTCGACAGGGGTACCCATGGATGTAAAGGGAGAAAGTTTTAGAACCATGGGGCTTTCGACGGTCATAATGCCCTCGTCGGCATATTTGTCCAATAACGCCTCGAGAACGGCGCGGGCTTTATCGCCGTATTTGGCGAAATAGTCGCGTTTTTTCACCTGGTAGGCGCGTTCCCTGCGAGTAAGGGGTGGCTGGTCGTAGGCGACATGGCAGATGAGGTCGAAGTCTCCGTATTCCTTGCCGACTTCTTCGGCGAGTTTATCCAGCTCGATGCCGTATTCCTCCAACTCCTTTATGATGGCCTCCTTTTTTTTGATGGTATTCCACTTGGTGATGAAGGCGTCAAGCGAGCTGTACTCTTGTCGTATATACTTGCGGCTGTAATCGCGATACGACTCGGTGATCATTTTCCCGTCTTCTCCGCGATATTCGACGGTCTTGGCCAGTATGTGGACCTCGACCCCACTGACCTGGATTTTTTTCGATCCGTATGGAACGGGGCCGTCATGGGTTGATGATGTTTCAGGATCCGGTGGCACGGGGTCGTCTTCAGGGCCCGGTTCATAGATGACGACCGGGTCGCCATCGAAATCCGGATCCTTGAACAGCTCGGTGGCATTCTTGAAATCCATGACGGTGAAGTAAAACTTCCCATTTTCTTCATCGATCCGAGTACCACGTCCGATGATCTGCTTGAAGGTGGTCATGGAATTGATGGTCTTGTCCAAGACGATCAACTTGCAGGTCTTGACATCAATCCCGGTCGTGAGCAGTTCCGAGGTAGTGGCGATGACGGGAAACTTGGTCTCTGGATCCGTGAAATTGTCCAGTTCGGCCTTGCCCTCGACACTGTCGCCCGTGATTCGCATGACATATTTGGGATTGTCCAAGGCGAGCTTGCCGGCGGCGTTCACGATGGCCACACGCATGCGCTCGGCATGATCGATGTCTTCGCAGAATATGATGGTCTTGGAGAACGGATCGGTGGCCCGAAGCAACTCCATCACGCACTTCGCGACGAGCTTGGTGCGGTGGTTGAGTACCAGGATGCGATCCATATCGGCCTGGTTGTAGGTGCGCTGCTCGATTTCTCTGCCGAGGTCGTCTTTCATTCCCGGTGGCGGGGTCCAGCCGATCAGGTCCTTGTCGAGATGATAACGGACGACCTTGTATGGGGCGAGAAAGCCATCCTCTATGCCCTGTATGAGCTTGTAGGTGTAAACAGGCTCCCCGAAGTAGGTGATGTTGGAGGCGTATTCGGTTTCTCTGGGGGTGGCGGTGAGGCCGATTTGGATAGCTCCCGAGAAATAGTCGAGAATCTCGCGCCATGCGGAATCTTCAGCCGCGCTTCCTCGATGACACTCGTCTATGACGATGAGGTCAAAGAAGTCACGCGACACGTTCTTGAAGATTTTATCTGCTTCGTCGGGACCGGTAAGTGCTTGATAAAGTCCGAGATGAACCTCATAGGCAGGGTCTATCTTCCGGTTTTTAATCTTGTTCATGACCGAGCCGAACGGCTTGAAATCATTCACCAGGGTTTGATCAGCAAGTGCATTGCGATCGACCAGGAAAAGGGTGCGTTTGGCTCGTCCGGCTTTACGAAGACGCCAGATGATTTGGAAGATGGTGTAGGTCTTGCCTGTACCGGTCGCCATTACTAGTAGGAGGCGTTTGTCACCTTTGGCTACGCCTTCGATGACCCTGTTGATGGCTTCGCTTTGATAGTATCGGGGCTCTTTTCCGTACTTGTCCAAGTAATATGGCTCCAAGACAAGCGCTTCTTCCGGGTCGGCAATGTTGCGATGCAGTTTATAGCGTCTCCAGATCTCGTCCGGCGACGGAAATTCATCCAGCGGGATCGTGGTCTCGGTTTCCTCACCGGGGGCGGGGACCTTGTTGTGGGACGCAAAGGCGTCCCCATTCGAGCTGAAGGCGCATGGCAGATCCAGAATGGATGCGTAGCCGAGCGCTTGCTGCATCCCGTGACTGACCGAATGCCGGTTGTCTTTCGCTTCGACAATGGCGATGGGAACACCTGCTTCGCGCAGCAGCACATAATCCGCGAATTTCTTCTTCTTCTGGTTTCTGGACGAGAGGTTTCCCCGAACAATAATCGGCCCAGGTGTGAGCGTGACCTCTCGGCGAATCTGGGTGAGCTGATCCCATCCGGCCTGCTTGATGGCAGGGGTGATGAAGAGGTCGCAGATGTCGCTCTCGCTTAGTTTCTGTTTTTCCTCTTTTGTCATGCTGCTACTATTCCCGCTCGTGAATGGGTTGTCATGCAAATCTTGCCCAAGGCCGTTTCCGGTCGCGGATGTCGGCACGGACCACATATTTCATCGCCTCCAGCTTCGCAATGAACTCCGCCTCGATGTCGGCTTCGCGGATGGTGTGTCCGCGCGGGGACGAAGGTTCAAGCGGGTATGGCGTATCAGACATAGGTGGTGCGTGCGGGGTCCATCGGATAACCCAACAAGAACAAGTGGGTGGGGGAAAGTAGTCAAAAACCCGACAACCTTGTAGGTCGCCAATCATCTCAAAGGGTCACTTTCGAGATCGGTATAAACCATTTCAGCGAATTGCTCCATCATATGTGAAATTGCTGATTCCAAATTGTAATTATGATTGTCTTGCAGCACCCATGCAGGCTCATTGACTTCATTCAACGTGGGTTGAAATTCGATCTTTTTTTTGTGAACCCACTGATCCGAATAGGGACGTTTCTGATCATACTTCAAAATGCTACAGTGCAGAGATGGTTCGCCTCGTAAATATGACGCGTTCGGACTGATTACAAACTGACATTTAAATCTGCCTGCTGATACAGTGATGTATCGCCCATCTGGTTTGACTATGAATGGGATCTCGTTGCTAATGCTGGAGAATTGCTTTGCAGATTCAGTTAATACACTCTCGAATCGCACCGCCTCCGATGTGACGAATTCAAATCCCGATTGGGAGTTTTGGAACAGGCGTCTGTTTTTATCTAGGTCAATCCTTCTATTGATCTGCTTTAGGCGGTCGATCATGGTTTCATTTCTGACCATAACGCCATTCTCCCGAACTCTGGCTTCGATTACGGACGCCAACCCGGACACCCCATATCTCTCGAAATCAAACCATATATACTGTGGAGGTAGATATGGAGGAATGGATTTCTGGGCATCCATGGGAACCCAAATAGTAAAACCGTACCCTTCACTGAAAGCCCTTTGTTTGATGGCGGCTTCTTCGGCCCTGGTGTATGGAGTGCTTCCCCAATCCGGTCGGTAGAAAATCACAACAATGCGTGATTGGTCTCTGAAGATATACCCGAACGATTCCTCACCATCTGTACCTACGAATTCTTCCAGTCTATCGTCTGCAAGAAACACTTGCATGCGATCCCGAAGCAATTCATACAATTCGCGTACCTGCTCGATGTCCGTCCAGCGAAATGAAATTGCTACATCATATTTCTTATCAGCATGTTCTGTCATGAAGCATGGGGGTTGAATCCATCATGTCAAAATGAATACGGCGGCCTCAGTATCCCTTTCTCCGTGATATAGGCGGTGATCAGTTCGGCCGGGGTGACGTCGAAGGCCGGGTTGTACACGGGGATCTTGGCCGGGGCGATGTCGGTCTGCCCGATGGTGGTGATCTCTTTGCCGTCGCGCTCTTCGATGGGGATGTCGGCGCCGGTGTCGATGGTGGGGTCTATGCTGCTGCTGGGCGCGGCCACATAGAAGGGGATGCCATGGTGTTTGCAGGCCACGGCCAGCATGTAGCTGCCGATCTTGTTGGCCATGTCGCCGTTGGCGGTCACCCGGTCGGTGCCCACGATCACCAGGTCCACTTTGCCCTGGCGCATGAGGGCCGGACCCATGCTGTCGGTGATCAGATGGAAGGGAATCTCCATCTTGTTCAGCTCCCAGGCCGTGAGGCGCGCGCCTTGCAGCAGGGGCCGCGTCTCATTCACCCATACATGGATGTTCTTTTCGGCCTTGTGGGCATGGTAGATGGCCGATAGTGCCGTGCCGTATTGCCCGGTGGCCAGGCCGCCGGTGTTGCAATGGGTGAGGATGTTGGCTTTGGCCGGTATGAGTTCCTGCGCGTGCAGCCCGATCTGCCGGCACATGCGCTTGTCTTCCTCATGGATGGTCTGGGCCACCCGCAGCACCCGGTCTTTGATTTCCTGGATGGAGTCGGTCTTGTGCGCGTTGATGGTGTTCTTAAGGCGTTCGATGGCCCAGGGCAGGTTGATGGCCGTCGGACGCGCCGAGATCAGGTAATCTCCGATGCGGTTCACTTCGACCATGAAACTGGGGAATTTGGTTTCGGGAAGCTCCCGGATGCCCAGGTAGAACCCGTAGGCCGCCGCTATGCCGATGGCCGGCGCCCCTCTGACCCGCAGGCTCTTGATGGCTTCCCACATGCGACCCACGTCGCGGATGTCGGAATACACGGTACGGGCGGGCAGAAAGGTCTGGTCCAGGATTCGCACGTGGGTGTCGCACCATTCGATGCTGGAGATGGCGGTATCGGGCGTTTCGTTCATGGTCCAAAGATAGGGAGTGACGGCCGATCCTTAAGCCCGCGGATGGTGCTTGTCATACACGGTTTGCAGGAAGGTGCGGTCCACGTGGGTATAGATTTCGGTGGTCAGGATGCTCACGTGGCCGAGCATGTCCTGCACGGCCCGCAGGTCGGCGCCGCCTTCGAGCAGATGGGTGGCGAAACTGTGCCTGAGCACGTGGGGATACACGGTTTTGCCTATGCCGGCCTCCACGGCGCTGCGGTGCACCACGGTCCAGACCGACATGCGGCTCAGGGGTGTGCCCCTTTGGTTCAGGAACACGCGATTCTTGGTAGCTGTAGGGTTTCGGATCCACAAGGGCCTGGCTTGCTCCTGGTAGGTCCGCAGCGCCAGCAAGGCGGGCTTCCCGATGGGGACCAGGCGTTCTTTGTTGCCTTTGCCGGTTACCCGCAGGCAGGGAATTTCGGGGATGATGCGGTCTTGCTCCAGGCCGGTGAGTTCGCTCACGCGCAGGCCGCTGGCATAGAGCGTTTCGAGGATGGCGCGGTCGCGCAGGCCGGCGGGGGTGTCGGGGTCGGGGGCCTGCAACAGCCGCTCCACTTCGTCGCGGGTGAGTACGTCGGGCAGGGTGCGGGCTTTGCGGGGCAGGTCGATCTCGCGGGCGGGGTCGGTTTCGGCCAGGCCTTCTTCCACCAGGAACTGATGGAATCCCCGTATGGCCGACAGATTCCGTGCCAGGGAGCTGGGTGCCAAGCCCATTGCGGCCAGGTCGGCCACGTGGGTGCCGATGCGGTCGGGTGTCACCAAGTCGGGTTCGGTGATGCCGCTGGCGGCCAGGCGGGCCACGTAGCGGTTCACATCGTGCCGGTAGGCTTCCAGGGTTTTGAGCGAGGCGCCTTGTTCCAGCCGGAGCGCCTGGAGCCAGTCCTCGATCCAGAGGGTCATTCTTTCTGGCCGGGGTAGGCGATGCGGCTGTGGTACACGCCCACCAGGATGCTGTGGAAGCTTTCCTTGATGATGCGCAGGTCCTGGAAGGTGAGGGGGCAGTCGCGCAACTGGCCTTCCACGAGCCGTTCGTCCACCATGCGGTTGACCAGGTTCTCGAGCTTGGCGTAGTTGGGGTCGCGCATGGCGCGGGCGGCCGCTTCGATGCCGTCGGCCAGCATCACGATGCCGGTTTCCTTGGTGGACGGCAGGGGGCCGTCGTACCGGAAGTCCTCTTCGCGCACGTCATCGGGGTTGTCGGCCTGTTTGCGGGCCAGATCATGGAAATACCGGATGATGCCGTCGCCATGGTGGGTGGCAATGAACTGGCTCACCACGCCGGGCAGGTTGTGTTCCTCGGCCAGCTTCAGGCCTACGGTTACGTGGTTTTTGATCACGAGCACGCTCATGCGGGGTTTGAGCTTGTCGTGCTCGTTCAAACCCTGCTGGTTCTCCACGAAATACTCGGGCCGGTCGGTCTTGCCCACGTCGTGGTAGAGGGCGCCCACGCGGCAGAGCAGGGAGTTGGCCCCGATGGCGGCGGCGGCGGCTTCGGCCAGGTTGGCCACCTGCAGGCTGTGCTGGTAGGTGCCCGGGGCCCGGTTCATCAGCAGTTTGATGAGCGGGTGGTTGTGGTCGTTGAGTTCGAGTAGGGAGACGTCGGTGGTCACCCGGAACAGCTTTTCGAAGAGCAGGATGAGGGGGTAGGTGAGCCAGATGAGTACGGTTTGCCCGGCCACGAACCCCAGGTTGCGGCCGTAGGCGCTCCAGGAGCCGCCTTCGATCAGGCTGAAGGCGCCGAGCACCACGGCGTACCCGGTGAACACGAGCGCCGGGGTGGTGAGGAAGAACTGGCTGCGGTTGCGCACGTCGCGCACGCTGAACACGGCCAGACTGCCCGCCAGGATGCCGGCTACGGCGTATTCGAATTGGTTGCCGGCCAAAAACGCGATGAACAGGCCCAGGGTGACCGTGGTGAGCAGGCCCACCCTCGAATCGTAGATGATGGTGAGGATGATGGGAGCCACCGCCACCGGTACCAGCAGGAGGGATACGTTTTCGTAGCGCACCAGCACCAGGGCTATGGCACAGGTGATGCCGGTAGCCAGCAGTACGAGGGCCAGCAGGTGGTTGCGGTCGAAGATGGGGTTCCGGTACAGATACAGGTACAGCAGGAAGGGCAGGAACAGGCCCATGAGCACCAGCAACTGGCCGGTGCGTTCGATCCAGGCGGCGGTGGGGTCGGCCGACTCCTGCCGTGCCGCCGCCAACGACCGCAGTTTCAGGTGGCTGTCGGCATTCACGGTTTCGCCCTGGCGGATGATCAGCTCGCCTACGGGTACCGCACCCCGCGTGGGCGATACCGATTCGACGGCTTCATCCACGCGGGCTTTGGTTTCGGCGGCGTCGAAGACCAGGTCGGGCTCCATCACGGCGTCGAAGAGCTGTTGGGCGGCGTGGCCTCCTTCTTCGCCGAAGGTGCGGCCGAACCGGAAGCCGGCGTATTCGCGCGCTTCGGACAGGTCGCGCACCAGGGCCAGCGCTACGGTGCGCTGCGTGCGGTCGCGTTCGTTGCGCACCACGATGGCCGGTACTTCGATACCGCTTTTGGCGATGTCGATGACGCCTTCGGAGAGGAGTTCGTCCACCAGGAATTCGATGCGCAGGCGGATGTCGGTGCCGATGAACCGGGCCGGTGGCCCGTCGGACCGCATGGATGCCAGGCGTACGGTCTTGTAGTCGTCGGCCAGGATGGCCCAGGTGCGGTCGTCCAGGTTCAGGCCGGCCTGCTCTCGGCTGGCCTTGAAGGCCGTGCTGTCGCCGAGCATGTGGGCTTCCAAAGCGGGCTCCAACCACACGTAGAAGCTGTCGAGCTTGGCCTGGATGCGGGTGGCGGTGCCGGCCTGCTGCTTGAAGATGGAGGGCGTGTTGGCACGGATGTCGGCGATCTCGCGGGCGAGTTCGTCGGCCGGTTTGAGCAGGGAGAAGGTGAAGGGGGCGATGAGGTCGTCCGACCGCCACACATCGCCGATCTCGACCCGGAATTCGGGGCGGTAGCTGCCCGGAAATGCGGCCATCAGCAACCCGAAGAAGCCGATGAGCAACAACCACCGACCCATCGATCCGGACCGGGTGCCGTCAGGTCCGGCCGGGAGGTCTCCCGGCCGGTGCTTGCGCCCCAGACCGATGTGGTCGAGCAGTTTCATGGAGGATCAGCCGCGCAGCTTGCGCCGCACGAAGTCGGTAGTGAGGGCGGTCATCAGGAAGATGCCGCAACCCATGGCGGTGTACCAGGGGAAGGCCAGACCCGACTTGGTCACGAACATGGATACCGAGATGATGGTGGCCATGATGGTGATGGTCGCGAAGAAGCCCACATAGGCCGAGAAGGTGTCCACGTTGGTGAACCGCCCCACGAAGAAGGCTCCGAGCAGGGCGCCGTAGGTGAAGCCGGCGATCCGCAAGGCGATGATCACGATGGGATCCTGGCTGGTGAAATAGATGGAGAACAGGGTGGCGAAGGCCACGAACACGAAGGCCCAGAAGACCATGGCCGCCCGCGACCAGGTCATGGCGTCGGGGCGTTTGGCCAGCCCGGGGAACAGGTCGAACAGGGTGCTGGACGAGAGCGCCGAGAGCGACCCGGTAACCGTGCTCATGGCGGCCGCGAACAACCCCGCTATGATCAGGCCTTTGACCCCGGTGGGCACGTTGGCCGAGATGTAGTCGAGCAGCAGCTCGTCCTGGTTGGCCAAGCCGAGGGCGGCGATGTCGGCCCCGAAATGATGGGCGAACAGAGACAACCCCACCGTGAGGAACAGCCCGAACTGCAGGAATACGAACACGCCGCTGCCGATGAGGGCTTTGCGGGCCTGTTTCAGATCGGCGCAGGCCAGCAGTTTCTGGATGATGAGCTGGTCGGTTCCGTGCGAGGCCAGGGTGAGGAAGACCCCGCCGAGCACCGCGCCGATCAGGTTGTATTCGCTGAAGAAGATGTCGCCGAAGCTGGTGGGCAGTTGGATGAGCGCCAGTTTGCCGTTGTCACTCAGCAAATCGTAAACCGGAAGGTCCGTCTGGAAGAAGATCTGCGCGATGATGAAGATGCCGCCCGACACATACACCGTGAGTTGGAGCACATCGATCCAGATCACCGATTTGAGCCCGCCATAGAAGCTGTACAACAGGGACAGGAGGCCCATGATGGCGATGGACAGCGGGTAGTCGAACCCGGTGATGATCTTGATGGGAATGGCCGCGGCGAAAATGCGGATGCCGTCGGCGAACAGGCGGGTGAGCAGGAAGGTGGAACTGATGGTCTTGCGGAATTTGTCGCCGAACCGCTCCCGGAAGAAGGTGTAGGCGGTCTGCTGTTCTCCCGCGAAATAATGCGGCAGCATGAAATACGCCACCAGGATCCGTCCGATCACATATCCGGCCACGATCTGCAGGAACACCAGGCTGCCTTTGTAGGCCACCACCGGTATGGAGATGACCGTCAGCATGCTGGTTTCGGCCGCCACGATGCTCAGGGCGATGGCCCACCAGGGGATGTTGCCTTTGGAGCTGAAGTAGGCGGCGGTGTCGGTGGCTTTGCCACCCACTTTCACACCGATGAACACACACAGGGCCAGGTAGGCCCCGATGACGAGGAAATCGAGCAAGGGCAACATCTCAGGCCTCCAACGACGCGGCGGCCGATGCTTGGTCCGCAGCGATGCTGAACACGTTGGCGAGTTGGGAGATGTCGATCAGTTTGGCCACCCGGTCGCTCAGGTTGCACAACACGAAGCGGCGGTCGGTATCGCGGAAGAGGCGGTGGGCCAGCAGCAAGGCGCTCAGGCCGCTGCTGTCGGCGAAGGCGATGTTGCCCAGATCCAGCACCAGATGACCGGAATCGGTGGTGTTCGCCAGTGTGATGAATTGGCTCTTCAGATCGGGTGCGATCTTGGTGTCGAGCCGGTCGCTCTTGAGGGTCATGTAGGTGACCCGGTCGTCCTGACGTAGTTCGAATTTCATGGGTGCTTCGGGGCCTTCGGTTGGGGCTTCAATCGCCTAATATGCGAAAAAATTCGGGTTCATCGATGATGGGAATGCCCAGGGCCCGGGCTTTGTCCAACTTGGAGCCGGCCGACTCGCCGGCCAGCACATAATCGGTTTTCTTGCTGACCGATCCGGACGTCTTGCCTCCGTGGGCTTCGATGAGGGCTTCGGCTTCGCTGCGGGTGAGGGTGGGCAGGGTGCCGGTGAGCACCACGGTCTTGCCGGCGAAGGCGTCGCCTTTGGGGGCTTCGCGGTCGTCGGTGGTGCGCAGCCCGGCTTCGACCAGGCGGTCCACCAGGGCGGCTTGGTCCGGGTTGCGGAAAAAGGCATGCACGGCGGCGGCAATGCGCGGCCCGATGCCGTCCACGGCCGCTATTTCGGCTTCGGAGGCGTTGCGGAGCGCATCCAGGCTGCCGAAGGCTTTGGCCAGGTCTTTGGCCGTGGTTTCGCCCACGTGCCGTATGCCCAAGGCATACACCACTTTGGCGAAAGGTTTGGCCCGGGAGGCGTCGATGGCGGCCATCAGGTTGGCGGCGCTTTTCGGGCCCATGCGGTCGAGTGCGGCCAGGGTGTCCACATCCAACCGGTAGATGTCCGCATAGGTATGGATGTGGCCGCGGCTTACGAGTTGGTCCACCACGGCTTCCCCCAATCCTTCGATATCCAGGGCGTCGCGCCCGGCGAAGTGTTCCACGCGGATGCGGACCTGGGGCGGGCAGGCGGCGTTCACACAGCGCCAGGCCACTTCCTCGTCCGATTTGAGCAGGCGGGAACCGCAGGCCGGGCACTGGGTGGGCATGCGGAACTGCGGGCCCCGACCCGGCGCGGCGGGGTCCACCACCTGGACCACCTGGGGAATGATCTCGCCGGCCTTTTCCACGATCACGCGGTCGCCGATGCGGATGTCTTTGCGCTGGATCTCCTCCTCGTTGTGCAGACTGGCCCGTTTCACGGTGGTACCGGCCAGCAGCACCGGCTCGAGCTCGGCCACCGGCGTGATGGTGCCCAGACGCCCCACCTGCAGGGTGATGTCGTTGATGGTGGTTACGGCTTGCTCGGCTTCGAACTTGTAAGCCATGGCCCAGCGCGGGGCTTTGGCTGTGGCACCAAGGGGATCGCGGTGGCGGTCTTCGTTCACTTTCACCACCACGCCGTCGGTATCATAGGGCAGGGTATGGCGCAGGCGGTCGATTTCGGCGATGCGCGCCAGCACGGCATCGATATGGGGTGCATGGAACCCGTGGGCCGAAACCGGCAGACCGAAACGGCGCAAGGTATCCAGCTTGGCGGCGTGGGTGTCGCCCGCCAAGGCGCGGTCCCGCACCAGGTCGTAGGCGAAGAACCGGATGGGACGGCGGGCCACCTCGCGCGGATCCTGCTGTTTGAGGGTGCCGGCCGTGAAATTGCGCGGGTTGGCATAGGCCGCCTCACCGTTCTCTTCGCGCAGGCGGTTCAGTTCGGCGAAAGCCGCCCGCTCCATGTAGGCCTCGCCCCGTACTTCGAGCACGGGGGGCGGGTCGCCGAGCAGGCGCAAGGGAATGTCGCGCACGGTGCGCAGGTTGGCGGTGATGTCGTCTCCGGTGGTGCCGTCGCCCCGGGTGGCGCCCAGCACCAACACCCCGTTCTCATACCGCAACCGGACGGCCATGCCGTCGAATTTCAACTCTACGAAATAGCTGTAGGCGGCCCCTTCCAGCAGACCGGCCACCCGGCGGTCGAAATCGCGCACCTCGCCTTCATCATACGTGTTCGACAACGACAGCATGGGCACCGGATGGGCCACCTGTGCGAACGTCTTGGTGGGTGCGCCACCGACCCTCAGGCTGGGGCTGTCGGGCGGAACCAGCCCCGATTCGGTCTCCAGCCGGATGAGCTCGGCCATGAGACGGTCGTATTCCTGGTCGCTCAGGATGGGGGCATCCTGCTGGTAGTAGGCCTCGTCGGCCCGGCGGAGCAGCTGGCGCAGCTCGTCGGCGGTCATGGCCGGAAAATGGGCCGGTTCCGGATTTCGGAGGGCCAGGGCAAGGCCCCCAAGGTGGTATCGGTAGACGCCGTGCGATAGGTCGTCGTGTTCTCGAAATATTCGCGGCGCAGGGTGAGCATGCGGTCACTGACCACGAACTGCTGCAGGTCGGGTACCGGATGTCCGTTGAAGAGCACCATCATGTTGGGGGTGTCGCCCCTCAGGGTGATCTGGTTGACGAACTCGAAGCGCATGGCGATGCCCTGTTCGATCCAGTAGGGATAATTGTTGATACCCACATCGGAAATGACCCGAACCGGATCCAGGTTGCCGGTGGCGGCATACAGGACGATCTCCAGGGTGTCGGGGAAGGTGGGCAGCACGCCGGCGCTGTCAGAAAGCGTGTCGGCCGGCACCACGGGCAGGGTTTCGGCCGGCACGGGCTCCGCGGCCGGCTGGTCGACCGCGCCCCCCCATTTCCAATAGGCGAAAACGGCCGCCGCAGCGGCGACCAAAGCCAGTGCGAGGAACAGGCCCAAGCGCGTGCGGCCGTTGAAAGCGCGTTTGACCGTACGGATGCGCGACCAATCCACCGCTTCCAGCTCGGGCGGGGGCGGGGCGTTGCGGTTGTGTTCGTAGGTGGGGTCGGGGCGGGAGAATTCGTCGGTATCGCCGTGGGTCGAGGTGGCGATCACCCGTTTGAGCATTTCGGGTTGGGCCTCGGCCGGGCGGTTCGCGGCCGGCAGCCCCGTGTACTTCTCGGCCAGGAAGCCGGAATAGCCCTCGCCGAAGTGTTCGTCCAGGGCGCGCACGATGTCGGTATCCGACACCTTCAGCGCCTTGGCGTAATTCCGCAAGTAGCTGCGCACATAGGTGCGTTGGTTGGCCGGTTTGTCGAGCACCTTGGCTGTTTCGATATCGAGAATGACATCGGCCGGAAAACGGGTTTTCGCGGAGAGGTCTTTCGACGTCAGCTTGAGGTGGTCACGAATGGCCAGGAGGTCGTCTATGAGATGCGCCATGACGTCGGGATGATACGGATTCCGGAACGAATCCCGTGTCAGGTAAGCACTTGACCCGCCTTATCTGGATATGTGGAATTGGATCTACCCCCAGGTGTGCGTGTTGTGCGGGAGGGCGGCCGTCGGTGCCGGGGAATACCTGTGCGGGGCCTGCCCGACCGACCGGCTGACCCCCGCGCCTGCCTCGGAAGCCTTGCTGCCCGAGGGCCTGGAGGCGGCCCAGGCCGCCTGGGCCTACGACAAACGCGGCGACATACAGGCCCTGCTGCACGCCCTCAAGTACGGCGGCCTGCGCCGCCTCGGCGTCGAACTCGGCCGCCTGGCGGCCGCCTCGTTCGATCCGACGCCCTACCACGCGCTGCTGCCCGTGCCGTTGCACCCGCGCCGGCTCCGCCAGCGCGGGTACAACCAGGCCGAAGCCATCGCCGAAGGAGTGGCGGAGGCCACCGGCTTGCCCCTCGTGCCGGCACCGGCCGTGGTGCGGGTGCGGGCCACCCGCACCCAGACCGGTTTCAACCTGTTCCAGCGAGGGGAGAACATGCGCGAAGCCTTCCGTGTGGCCGAGCCGGCGGCGGTGGCTGGCAAACGCCTTCTGCTGGTGGACGATGTGATGACCACCGGTGCCACCCTCTTCGAACTGCACCGCATGCTCCATGCCGCCGGTGCCGGGCCGAACGGCGCCTTCACCCTGGCGCAGGCCTGAGCCTCTTCCGGGAAGTCCGTATCTTCCCCGATTCATGCGCGACACGGCCTCTTTCGTCGAAACTCCTATCGGAATCTTCACCGCTTCCGGCATCTGGTTCCACCTCACCGGGCGGCATTTGGACCGCATAGCCCCCGGTATCCTGCAGAAAGAGCCGTTGGAAGACATCCTGGACCATGCCCAGCCCTGGGTGCGGTCGTCCGAGGTGGTGGCCATCTGGGCCCTGATCGTGCTGGTGCCCTGGGCCGGCGCCGGGGTCGCCGCCGGGGTCGCCCTGGCCCTGTTCACGCTATGGTATTTCAATCGGGGAGCGTTGGCCCATCCGGCCGCCACCTGGCTCATCCGGTTCATATCCAACGATTTCCTGGTGCATATCCTGGCTGTGGCCAGCCTGAGCTGGACCGGCATGCGGGGCGACGGGGCCGATGCCATCATCGGCATGGCCGTGTTCCTGCTGTTCCGGTTCGGTTGGTTGAGGACCCTGTTGGACAAGTACCTGGCCGCCGCCGGCAAACCCCCCATGAACGACCGCATCCTCCAGATGGTGGTCATCCGACTGGCCCTGCGCCACGACCTGACGGTACCCGGCCTGGCCACCATGCGCCAGGACCTGATGGATGCCATTCGCACCTCCAGCCTCACACGGAAGAAATGAGGCTGCTCGTACTGCTATTGTTGCCGGTAGCGGCCTGTTCGGGGCCGCAATGGACCACCAGGCCCGACAATTACCATCAGGCCGCCTTGCTGCTGCGTCCGGTGGAGGCCACCGGTTTCCGCATCGGGAATGACCACATCCAGCCTGAAATCTGGGACCGTTTCCAAGCAGGCACGGCTGATTCCATCCTGCATGCCATGGTCAACCGGCTCATCCAGGCGCCGGTTTACCGTGCCCAGGGCGTGCGCATCACCGAATCCTATGCCGAATCCGATTATGTGCTGCAGGTGACCGACGTGCGGGTGGACCACGCCTTCACGCTCGATTTCGTACGGCCGGGCCCCGTGGTGCGCGTGCGTCTGGTGCTCGAAGCCTACCAGGGAGCAACCCCCGTGTTCCGCGACGAACGTACCGGTTTGGGCAACATGGCCCGCCTGGCGCGCACGGAACCGGGATTGTATTGGTTGAACGGGACGGAAAAAGCCGATGGCGACCTGCAACGGCGGGCCTTGGAAGCGGCTTGGACCGAAGCCCTGGGCGACGCGCTATCCGCCTTCATGCAATTGAACCGCTGACATGCCCGGCACCCGACTCATCCTGGTGCGCCACGGCGAGACCGATTACAACAAAGCCGATCTGGTGCAGGGGCGGGGCATCGACGCCCCCCTGAACGCTACCGGCATGGCCCAGGCCGAGGCGGTAGGGCGATGGCTCGACGGTTACGGGTATGATGCCGTGGTGAGCAGTTCCATGCTGCGGGCCCGCCAAACCGCCGCCATTGCCACGGGTCGGCCACTGGATGCCGTGCCGCACGAAGCCGGCCTGGAGGAAATGGCCTACGGCGCCTACGAAGGCATCCCCGTGGACGACACCAGGGGCGCGTTGGACACCCTGTATGCCGGTTGGGCCAGGGGCCGGCTGGAACTGGCGCCGCCCGGAGGCGAAACGCCCGGCATGGTGCTGGAACGCGCCCTGCCGGTGATCGGAAACTGGACACGCCGGCATGCCGGCGGCCGTGTGCTCGTGGTGACCCACGGGCGCGTGTTGCGCATCCTGGTGGCGCATCTGCTGGGCTGGGAGCTGTCCCGCATGCAGGATGTGCCCCATCGGAACGCCTGTATCTACATCCTGAGGCAGGAGGGAGGCGGCTATGCCGCCGAGCTGTTCTGCCATACCGACCATCTGAATGAAACGAGCCACTCATGAGTGAACAAGTCCGCACCATGTTCGCGTCCATCGCGGACAAATACGACCTGGTGAACAGCGTGCTGTCCCTGGGCATCCACCACCGTTGGCGCAAGAAAGCGGTACGCCTGAGCGGGGCCAAACCCGGCGACGCCGTGCTGGACTGCGCCACCGGTACCGGCGACCTGGCCATCACCTTCAAGCAGGCCGTGGGGAACGGGCCGGTTTTGGGCACCGACTTCTGTGCGCCCATGATCGGGCCGGCGCCTGCGAAAGCCGCCAAAAAAGGGCTCGACATCACCTTCGAAGTGGCCGACGCCATGGCCTTGCCCTACGCCGACAACCGGTTCGACATCGCCAGCATCAGTTTCGGCATCCGCAACGTGGACGACCCCGTGGTGGCCCTGGGACAGATGGCCCGTGTGGTGAAACCGGGCGGCCGGGTGGTAGTCATCGAGTTCGGCCAGCCCAAGGGGTTGTTGTCGTGGCCGTACCGGTTCTATTCCAAGCATGTGATCCCCTTCGTGGGGGGGCTGATCACCGGCAACCGGGATGCCTATACCTATCTTCCGGAGACCAGCGCCCATTTTCCGGCCGGCGACGCCTTCCTGGCGCTGATGGACCGTACCGGCGCCTTCTCCACCCGAACCGCGCATCCGCTCAGCGGCGGCATCGCCTACATCTACATCGGAACCGTGACATGATGACCATCGAGGAAATCAAGCAATACATCCCGCACCGCTACCCCTTCCTGCTGGTGGACCGTGTGGTCGGCATCGAAGGGCGCACCATCCGTGCCTACAAGAACGTGACCGGCAACGAGGACTTCTTCAACGGGCATTTCCCGGGCAATCCGGTCATGCCGGGTGTGTTGCAGGTGGAAGCCATGGCCCAGGCGGCCTGCATACTGGCACTCAAAACCCTGGTGGACAACCCGGCCGATTACCAGATCTATTTCAGCACCATCAACAGCGCCAAATTCCGCAAACCGGTCGTTCCGGGCGACCGCCTGGACATGGAGGTGACCCTGGGCGAACAGAAGCGCATGTTCATGGGGCTCATCGGCAAGGCCACGGTAGACGGCGTGGTGGTGTGCGAACTGGACGCCATGGCCGCCATGGTCAAAAAGACCTGACATGAGCACGCAACTCAAAGGCGGCCCTCCGCCGCGGGTGACAACCCGCACCATCGTGGACATGAAAGCCCGGGGCGAGAAGATCGCCATGCTCACGGCCTACGATTTCACCATGTCGCGGATTTTGGATTCGGCCGGCATCGACATCCTGCTGGTCGGCGATTCGGCCGGCAACGTGATGATGGGGCACGAAACCACCTTGCCGGTGACCATGGACCAGATGGTGTTCATGACCTCCACCGTGGTACGTGGGGCGGCCCGCTGCCTGGTGGTAGCCGACCTGCCCTTCATGGCCTACCAGGTTACGGCCGAAGAAGCCCTGCGCAATGCGGGCCGCCTGATGCAGGAAGCCGGTGCGCATGCCGTCAAACTGGAAGGGGGCAGTACGGTGGCGCATACCGTGCGAAAGATCGTGGATGCCGGCATACCGGTGATGGGTCACCTGGGGCTCACCCCTCAGAGCATCTACAAATTCGGTACCTACAAAGTGCGGGCCACCGACCCCGACGAAGCCGGGCAACTTATTGCCGATGCCAGGCTCCTGCAGGAAGCCGGCTGTTTCGCCGTGGTGCTCGAGAAGATCCCCCAGGCCTTGGCCGCACAAGTGACGGCCGCGCTGAGCATACCCACCATCGGCATAGGTGCCGGCCCGGCCTGCGACGGGCAGGTTTTGGTCATGCACGACATGTTGGGCCTCACCAAAGATTTCAAACCCCGCTTCATCCGGCGCTACCTCGAACTGCACGAATCCATCGGCTCCGCTGTGGGCCGGTACGTGGCCGATGTGCGCTCCGGCGGCTTTCCTTCAGCCGAAGAATCCTACGACCGCTGACATGCGCATCCTGATCTGCAACGACGACGGGTACTATTCCAACGGGATACTGGCATTGGCCGAGACGGCCGCCCGCTTCGGCGAAGTGCATGTGGTGGCTCCCGACCGCCAGCAAAGCGCCGTGGGCCACGCCATCACGGTAACCCAGCCGTTGCGGGCCGACCACGTGCTCATGCGCAACGGCATGCAGGCCACCGCCGTGAGCGGTACCCCGGCCGACTGCGTGAAGCTGGCGCACGACAAGCTGCTCGATTTCAAGCCCGATCTGGTGCTTTCGGGCATCAACCACGGGTCGAACGCCGGTGTGAACACCATCTATTCGGGTACGGTGAGCGCGGCTACCGAAGCCACCATCCTGGGGTATCCGGCCATTGCGGTGAGTTGCACCGAATTCTCCGAAAAGGCCGACCTGAGCGGCTGTTGCGATGCCGCCGCCAAGGCCATCGCCTTCGTGCGCGACCACGGTCTGCCGCCCAGCGTGCTGCTCAACATCAACGCGCCGGCCGGCCCGCTGAAGGGGATGAAATGGACCCGACAGGCCAATTCGCGCTATGTGGAGGAGTTCGAGCAACGCACCGATCCCTACAACCGGCCTTATTACTGGATCACCGGAAAGTTCGAGTTGAGGGATGAAGGCGAAGACCTGGACATCACCGCCCTACAGGCCGGTTATGCCGCCGTGACCCCCATCCATTACGACCTGACCAACCACCAGGCCCTGGAAACGCTCCGCAGAAACCCGTTCTGAGCGGTCAGATCGCGTCGGGATCGGTGCGGAGTTCGATGGTGCGGGTCACGTTGCCCTGCCATAGCACATGGATGCGCAAGGTGCGGTCGGGAAATTCGACCACGCCCCAGGTGTCGAGTCCGACCTCGCGCAACCGCTCCACCAGGTGCAGGTGGAACCGGGTCTTGGGCCAGGCCGGAGGCACCGAAACCAGGTACAGGATGCGACGGGCCGTATCGCCCGGGGTGATCTCCCGCTCGCGGATCTGGTCGGCCGGAATCTGGAAGGCCGCCAATTCGGCCCGGATGAGGGGATCCGCATCGGCCAGCCGATCCAACTTCAGCGTCGGAACCGGCTCCACCGACAGCAACAGCCATAATGCCACGGCATTCGCAGAGGCGAGCAATGCCAACAGGTGCGTTTTTTTCACAATCCCAACTTACCGAAAAAAGCTACCTTGGTGCCATGAATCGTGTCTGGATACTCGGATTGATGGCCGCCGCCTGCCAGGCGCCGGCCCCGGAACCCGCATCGGATGTGCCCGATGCCACCAAGGACTCCGTGGTGGCCACCACCACGCCCGACCCGCGGGTGGCATCGGCCCAGGAGCGGCTGCAAAGCGGTGGCGACCGGGATTCGGCGCCGGCCGCCTTCGCCATACCGGCCGAGTATGCCGCATTGGACGGGTTCACCGAAGCCCAGGTGCGTCAGCGCCTGGGCGAGCCGCGTGCCGAGCGCCGCGGGGGGAACCGGGCCGTATGGGTGTATCCGGTAGCCCCGGAAGATCCCACCGGCCTCTATCTGTATTTTGATGGAGGTCGTGTCGATTCCATCCGCCTCGACGAATTCAACGGGTTCGAGGGCAATTCCGCCCTGGATTGGCTGCGCTAATCCGTCCGTTCCCGCATTACCAGCTACCACTTCCTGTTTCTCTCCATGCGTGTCCTCTTTTTCCTGATGATCGGGCTGGCCCCGATTGCGTCCGCCCATGCCCAGGTGCGTACCGAAACCATCACCCAAGAACTGGACCTGAG
>JANJTJ010000082.1 GCA_024711145.1 Balneolales bacterium | reverse complement strand
GGCATGGAGGTATGGATCGCATTGGGATTCGGGGTGGTACTGGCCACCGTGGTCCCGATCTACGTCTTCTATCTGCTGAAACGGAAGATGCGGGTGCCGGATGCCGGCGCCGTGGCGGCCGCCTACGGATCGGTGAGTGCGGTGACCTTCGTAGCGGCGGTCGCATTCCTGGAAGCGGTCGGTATGCCCTTCGGCGGGCACATGGTGGCCGTGCTGGCCCTCATGGAGGCGCCGGCCATCATCGCCGGCGTGGTATTGATGATGCGGTACGATGCCGAATCGCGCGCCACCACCGATCTGGGCCATGTGGTCCGGCATGCGTTCACCAACGGCAGCGTACTCATGGTGCTGGGCAGCCTGGCGATCGGGTTCATCGCGGAAACCAAGCAGGCCGAGGGCATCAAGCCCTTCACCACCGATATCTTCAAAGGATTTCTGGCGCTGTTCCTGCTCGAAATGGGCATGGTCACCGCCAGACGGTTCGGTGCCTTCCTCGAATACGGGCGCTATGCCCTGCTCATGGGTTTGGTGCTTCCTCTGGTGAACGGAACCGTTACGGCCTGGTTGTCCGGGTTTCTGATCGCCGACCCCGGCGACCGGTTCCTGTTCGCCGTACTGGCGGCCAGCGCTTCCTACATCGCGGTGCCGGCGGCCATGCGCATGGTGGCACCCAAGGCCGATCCGGGGTTGTACATCCCCATGGCCTTGGGCGTCACGTTCCCGTTCAATCTGACGCTGGGCATGCCCTTGTTCTGGTGGCTGGTGACCAATGGCTAAGGTCTGGAATCTGCTAGGGAAGATGGAACCAAAGGCGGCGGGAATGTAACACGCTGAGTCAGGGTCGGAGGTAGGTTGTGGGTCAACCCAGATATGGAGTACCCATGACCACTCGAATTACCCTCATTACCGTTCTTTCGGCCAGCATCGTGCTTGCCGGGTGCAGCATGATGAACCGTACCGCCAAAGGCACCGTGATCGGCGCCGGAGCCGGTGCCGTTACCGGGGCCATCGCCGGCCGTTACCTCGGCGATACCGCAAAAGGCGCCATCATCGGTGCCGTCATCGGCGGAGCCACCGGTGCCGTCATCGGCCGCCGGATGGACAACCAGGCCGACGAGCTGGCCCGTGAAATCGAAAACGCCCGAATCGACCGCCTCGGCGAAGGCATCGCCATCACCTTCGAATCGGGGCTGCTCTTCGGGTACGATTCCTCCGAACTGCAAGGCGCAGCCCGCACCAACCTGGCGAAACTGGCCACCAACCTGATCGCCAATCCCGATTCCGACATCCTCATCGTCGGTCATACCGATGCCGACGGCAGCGATTCCTACAACATGGAACTATCGGACCGCCGCGCCGCCGCCGCAGGTGCCTATCTGATCTCGCGTGGCGTGCCCCCCGGCCGCGTACGCACGGAAGCCCGTGGCGAACGCGAACCCATAGCCGACAACGAATCGGTCGAGGGCAAGAACCAGAACCGCCGCATCGAAGTGGCCATTTTCGCCTCCCAGGCCTACGTGGACCGCATCCGCGAAGAAAACTGAATATGAACAAGCCCATCGGCATCATCTTCATCGTGCTCGGCACGATCGGCATCGCATGGTTCGGATACCATTACATGCAAGACGCCCACACCTATCGGTTCCTCGGAGCCGATGTGGTGGTCGCCGAAGGGGATTACGCCCCCATCATCGCTTCGACCGTCATGTTGTGCGCCGGTCTCCTCCTCCTCAAAGTCAACAAATGGTTCAAAAAATCATGAAAATCCCCCTACTTGCCCTTTCAGCGGTGTTGCTTGTAACCACCGGTTCCCTCATGGCCCAACCCCGGTTCGCCGTGGGTGCCAAACTGGGTGCCAACGTCTCCCGCATGTACGATTCGGACCGCGATGATTTCGTGGCCGATCCCAAAGTGGGATATGCCGGCGGGCTGTTCGCCGTGGTTCCCATAACCTCGTTCCTGGCCGTTCAGCCGGAAGTCCTGGTCTCCCAACGCGGGTTCATCGGCCGGGGCAGCTTCCTGGGCAATGAGTACCGCCTCAGCCGCACCCTGACCTACCTGGATCTTCCGGTGATGTTGAACATGGGCGTAACCCCCAATTTCTCCATCCTGGCCGGCCCCTACCTGTCCTACCTCATCCATCAGAAAGACACCTTCACCGATGGAACAACCGAGTTCACCGAAACCACCCCCTTCGACGACGAAAACCTCAAAAAAGGGCTCATCGGCGGTACCGCCGGTTTCGACATGGGGCTGGAACCCGTCGTGTTCGGCTTCCGGGTGGGCATGGACCTGGGCACCCAGGAAGGCGATGGATCCGCCAATTCCATCCGCTACAAGAACATGTGGTACCAATTCTCTGTCGGCGTCCACTTCTGAACCCCGCCCCCGGGCTCAGCTCTTCATGTTCTCGAATTGGATCGGGATCTTGAGGGGCTCGGCCCGCAACAGGGCCATCGCTTTCTGCAGGTCGTCGATGGATTTGCCCGTCACACGCACTTTGTCGTCGTGGATGGCCCCCTGCACCTTCAGCTTCGACTCCTTGATCACTCCGATCAACTGCTTGGCCGAGTCCCGATCGATACCCTCCTTGAGGACCACATCCATCTTGAGACCGCCATGCGAGGTGCCCTGCTCGTCCTTGAATTCCAAGGACTTGTGGCTCAGCTTCCGTTTGATGAAGTTGGCCGTGAGCATCTCCTTCACGGCTTTCAACTTCATGGAATCTTCGGTAACCACATGGATGCGTTTCTCCTTCTTGAGAAACTCCACCTCCGTGCGCGACCCGCGGAAGTCGTAACGGGTCGCGATTTCCTTCACGGTGTTGTTCACCGCGTTATCGACTTCCTGCTGATCGACCTGATTGACGATGTCGAAACTCGGCATGCCTCAGTTCTGGTTCTGACGTTCGCGGAGGGCGTCGCGCACCCACATCACCACGATGGCGGCAATCTGCTTCTGCGAAAGGTTCATGCCCCCGGTGCAGATGGTGCGCTGGGCCTCGCTTTCGTCACGCGTCAGGTACACGTCGATGGTCTGCTCGGTCACCCGCGGCGAGATGAACACGTCCATGGTCTGGTCGGTCATTTCAGGAGAGATGTAGATGTCGCGGCTGGTGTCCGACACTTCCTTCACCACGTTGATGGTGCACCCGGTTGCGGCG
>JANJTJ010000015.1 GCA_024711145.1 Balneolales bacterium | reverse complement strand
TTCTCCCCATTTCGGACCGACCACCATTCGTCGCCGAAACGGGCGTATTTGATGCCCCAATCGTAGGTTTCGTCAGCACCGGGCGGAAACTGGGGACCGGCGGGATTGCAACCGACCAACGCCATTAGCACCCATCCGAACAGGAGAATGGATTTCATAGAATCATAGTGCGTAATAACATCCGGAATAACAATTTAATTGGATTTGCAATATTTTGCCTGTGCTCCAAGCACGATCCATCGTTTTCATGAACGTGTCTGTAGAACCTGTTTCAGTATAGACGTGCCATTTATTACCAACATTTTCATCTGGTTCCATGCCTGTAACAATGCTCGAATATGCACCAAAGTCAGTGCTTGTGAGAGATACGCCAGGTTTTACCATGAAATAGACATGTGCTATTCTTGTAATTGAAACCCGATTCCACTTCTCCCCATTTCGGACCGACCACCATTCGTCGCCGAAACGTGCGTATTTGATGCCCCAATCGTAGGTTTCGTCGGCACCGGGCGGAAACTGGGGACCGGCGGGATTGCAACCGACCAATGCCAACAGCACCCATCCGAACAGGAGAAATGATTTCATAGGGGGAGTCTCCGTTTGATGACTATTTAATGTAATGTGATGCAATATAGGACGAACTAGTTAGCAATCAAGCAAAGGCTTGCTCCCCCCTGTCCATAAACCGATAGAAGCAACCTCGCGCGTGCGTCAGATCGGATACAACCGAGCCCGCACCTTGAAGGCCCATTGGAAGCCGGTAGCGGACGTATGCGGCGACATGCGCGTGCGTTCGACCCCGATGTCCCAGGCCACGGTGCGGTCCATGCCACCCACGGCATTCAGAAGTCCCACTTCCAACCGCCGCCCTTCGGTCATGCGGTCCAGGTAGAGGGCCGTACTTCCGAAATCGACCTGCAGTCCGTATTCCAACCCGGACACATCCGGACCGATGCGGTTGATCCAACTATTCCGGTACAGTCGGCGCAGACTCACGCCCTTGGATTCTTCCGGCGACCCACCGGTGGTATAGAAGGCTACCAAACCCACGCGTGAGTCAACCGACCCTTCATGGCTCAGCGGTCTGAAGAGCATGTTCATGACCAGGTTGCCGGCCCGGGCATCCATAGCCCACCAATCCGTGATACCGAATCGCCGGCGGCCATCCAAGTATCCGGTCAACCCGCTGATTAGTGGGAATTCGATCGAGGCCTCGAAGATGGCGGCACCCGTGGGTTCCAACTCACCGGGCGCGCGCCCCATCTCCACCCCACCACCGAACGCGACCGTGGGATACGGAAAAACCTCCTGGGCTTGGGTCGCCGCCAAGGGCAGGAGCAGGCATGTAAGAAGTAGGATCGGTCTCATTCGCCGTGTGCTGAAAACTGTCAACTGTCCCCCGTCACCTGCCCCAGCAGCTCTCCAAGGAAAGCCCCCCGGTACATGCGTCGGATATGGTCCATATCGGCCAAAATATAGAGCCGGTCTTTGGCCCGGGTAAAGGCCACGTTGAGCAGGCGCGGCACCTGCAGGCCGGTCTTGCTTTCGTCGAAGGGCCGCACGCGGAAATGACGCACCCGCCCCCGTTCCTCCATGCCGCTCATGACGGTGTCGAAGAGGATGACGGCTTTCTCGCGCCCCTGGAAGGTGTGTACCGTGCCCACTTCCACCTGGACGAATCCCTCGCGTTTGAGGCGGGCGCGGATGTCGCGCACCACGGACCTGAACGGCACGATGATGCCGATCTGGCCCAGGGGCACCTGTTCCCGGAACGCCAATTCCTTGACCAGAGCGGCCAGTTGGTCCAGATGGACCTGGTTTTTGGGATGGAAGCCGCTGGGTACGGTACTGCTGAGGGTAGGGCCCAGCGGTGATGTGTCGATGAGCCGGACGGATTTGTACCGCTTGCCGGCCCGGGTGGCACGACCGGTCTTGAGCCGACCCGCATAGAACACGGTGCTGATGAGGCCGGCCAGATCGCCCTGCATGCGGTATTGGGTGTCGAAAAAGCAGGTGGAGTGGGGATGCGCGTCGTGCCAGGCGAAGAGGTCGCCCGGGGTTTTGGCCCCGCTGGCCAGGGCATAGAGGTCGGTTTCCAGGAACTCCCGGGCCTGGGCGTTGTCGGTAACCGCGATGGGAGGCAATTGCATGGGGTCGCCGGCGACTACCACATGGCGGCGGGCTTTGGCCGCAGCAAGCAGCACCGAGGGCATGGTGGCCATGGAGGCCTCGTCCAGCACCACGGCATCGGCTTCGAAGCCGTCGAAGAGGTCGCTGGTGGCCAGGCGCGCCAGGGTGGTGGCCATGCCGTTGCGGTTGTGGAAGACGGCGAATTCGGGGTTGTCCTGGCGGTCGCGGTGCAATTCCACCTGCACATCGTAACGGAGCGTGTGCAGGGTTTCCGAATCGAGGGCGGGGTCGCCGAACCGGCACAATTCCCGCCTCAGGTGCCCGCTACCCCGGGTATCCAGGGCATGGGCCGTGCCGAGCACCATCACATCCACAGCCCGGTTGGTGGTACTAACCAACAACACCTTCAGGCCCTGTTCCAGAAACGAGGCCACCACATGACCCAAGGTGGAGGTTTTGCCCGTGCCCGGCGGACCCCAGATATAGGTGACCGGAACCGCCGAGGCCATGGCCACCGCCTTCGCCTGGGCGGAATTCAGATCGAACTCCTGGCTCGGGTCTCCAGACCCGGGACTCAGGTCATCCTTGAGGAACAACCGGTCCAGGCGGTCCCATTGGTCCTCTTCGGGATCGTGACGGAGCTGCCAGAGGGCTTCGCGCTGTTTGCGGAGCACGAAATCGTTCTCCCATTCCACATCCAGTTCGGCAACGGCTTCGCCCAGAGCCTCGGGTAGCAGCAGGGTGATATGGGTATCGTCCGCGTCGGTTAGATGGCTTTCGAAACGGTTTCCGCCCCATTCGGCGCGGATGCTTTCGGCGAAGCGGAGGCCTTGGATGGGGGTTTCGAACCGGTATGCGGCCAGGCCTTCGGCGGCCTGATAGGGTATGCGGATGCCGTCGGCGAGGCGTTCGCGGGCGGGTTTGGCCTTCACCGCCTCGATCTCGGAATCGAGGGCGGCCAGGCACCGGTCCAGCAGCGCTTCGATCACGGCTGGGCCGCCCAGGCTCGGGCGGCGCGCAAAGCCCGGTTCCATCCATCCAGGAGTTCCCCGCGCCGCACCTCGCTCATGGCCGGCCCGAAGCGTCGGTCCACGCCCCATTGGGCGTCGACCTCCGCCGGGCCGGACCAATACCCCGTGGCCAAACCAGCGAGGTAAGCCGCACCCAGCGCCGTGGTCTCGGCCGTGCGAGGACGCACCGCCTCGACCCCCAGCACATCGGCCTGGAATTGCATGAGCAGGTCGTTGGCGGTAGCCCCACCGTCCACCCGTAACTCACGGATGGGAAGGCCGGAGTCCAGGCACATGGCTTCCACCACATCGCGGGTCTGGTAGGCGATGCTTTCCAATGCCGCACGTGCCAGATGCCCGGCACCGGAACCACGGGTCAACCCGACCACCATACCCCGGGCGGAGCTGTCCCAATGCGGGGCTCCCAGGCCGGCAAAGGCGGGAACCACATACACCCCGCCGGTATCGGGCACGGAGGCGGCCAAGGCATGTACCTCGGCCGATTCGCGGATGAGGCCCAGCTCGTCGCGCAGCCATTGCACCACGGCCCCGCCGATGAATATGCTGCCCTCCAGGGCGTATTCGAGCTTGCCACCGATTCCCCAGGCCACCGTGGTGAGCAGGCGATGGGTCGATTCCACCGGCTGCTCACCGGTATGCATCATCAGGAAACAGCCGGTGCCGTAGGTGTTCTTCACCATGCCGGGCCGGACGCAGCGCTGGCCGAAGAGGGCGGCCTGCTGGTCGCCGGCAATGCCGGCTATGGGGATCTTGGTGGCGAACAGGGTGGTGGCCGATTCGGCCGCTATGCCGGAGCTGTCCACCACGCGGGGGAGCATCGACATCGGGATACCGAACAACGCACAGAGATCTTCATCCCAGCAGCCGGTATGGATGTCGAACAGCAGGGTGCGGGAGGCGTTGCTCGGATCGGTGAGGTGCTCGCGCCCCCGGGTGAGGTTCCAGATAAGCCAGCTGTCCACGGTACCGAACCGCAGGCGGCCGGCTTCGGCCTCGGCGCGGGCGCCGGGCACCTGGTCCAGGATCCAGCGGATCTTGGTGGCGGAGAAATAGGGATCGAGCAGGAGGCCGGTTTTGGCACGGATGCCGGGTTCGTGCCCCTCCGCCTTGAGGCGTTCGCATAGGTCGGCGGTGCGGCGGTCCTGCCAGACGATGGCGGGATAGACCGGGCGACCGGTGGCGGCCTCCCATACCAGGGTGGTTTCGCGCTGGTTGGTGATCCCGATGCCGGCGATGTCGCGCCCGGTGAGGCCGGCGGCGGCGATGGCCTCGGCGGCGGTACCGGCCTGGGAGCTCCAGATTTCGTGCGGATCGTGTTCCACCCACCCCGGTTTGGGGTAGTGCTGGCGGAACTCCTTGCGAGCCATGGAGACCACGCGGCCTTCCCGATCGAAGACCAACGCCCGTGAGGAGGTGGTGCCTTGGTCCAACGCCAGAATGAACATGGGGCTGGCTCCGGTCAGTTGCGGCGGATGAGGCCGTCGAGCAGGCGGCCGGCCCCGTCCCGCGCACGGTTGCGCAGGTAGATGGCCACGGCTTCGGCGATGGCGGTGCGGTCGAGCCCCACGGACGGATTTTCGGATGTGCCGGTGATGAGGATGGGTATGGCGATCACGCCCGCATCGGTTTTCAGGGCTTCGACCCCGTCCTTGGTGAGCAACCCTTCAACCCGGGCGCTCCAGTTGGGCGGCAGGGTGAGGCGCACGCGGTAGTTGATGCGGTCGTCCACCAGGTTGTGGGTGCCGTTGAGCAGCATGCCCAGTCCCTGGCTGGTCAGGTTCATGTCGGTGAGGGTCATGAGCCCGTCCTTGATGTCGAATTTGGCGGTCCAGGAATCGAGCGAGAGGTCCCGGAATTCGTTGGCACCGAAGAGTTCGGCCACTTTCACCTGCATGGGATGGTTGCGCACCCGGGCGCGGTCCATGCCGAAGGTGCCGTTGCCGTTGATGGTTTTCGCGTCCTGCAGGAGCATTTCGTCCATGGCGGTGCGGAAATCGGCCCGCACGGTGAGGCCGCCACTCACATACTGATGGAGTTCGCTTTCGCCCCCGAGTTGGAATTCCTTGAGGAAGGCCTCGGAACGCACGTTCTCCAACCCGCCCCGGAAGGTGACCCAGGTGTAGTCGGGCTGGGGAATTTCCCATTTCAGATAGCCGTTCATGCCCCCGTCGAAGATGCGGGCGGTGGCATCGGTCATTTCGATCTGCCGGGGGGTGGTGGCGGCCCGACCCCGGATTTCCGTGATCCGCATGCCCAAAAAGATCATGGTGTCGATGCGGGCTTCCAGGCGGGCGTTCACGTTCGGAAGTTCCATGTACAGGGGCTCTTCCTCGGTTTCGGCGTTGATGTCGTAGATCTCGTCCACGTTCAACCGGCGCGAGGCATAGCGGGCGGTGAGGGTGCCGGGAGCGGTGGACCCCACGGCTTCGAAGAAGGCCAGGTAGTCCACGGCCTGGCCGCTGAGGTCGAAATCGGAGCTGCCCATGCCCAGGCGGAAAGCCTTGAGTTCCACGATGCGGTTGTTGAAGACCAGGTCGCCGTGCATGTTCCGGATGGGCTGCATGAGGTCGGGATGGCGCACGCTGGCACCGTCCAGTTTCAGGCCACCGGCGATGCGGGCGCGGGCCGGGTCGTCGAGGCGGCCGGCCAGGTCGAGGCGGAAGTCCACGCCGCCCGCCACTTGCACGGAGTCCTCGTCCAGCGGGTAGAATTCCTTCACGGTACCCAGGTCGGCCTTCACGGCGGCATTGAGGGCGAAGGTGCCGGTGGGCTCGAGGGGTTTGTCGATGCGGCCGGTGACCGAGACGGTGTTGGCCGAGGCGCGGGCTTCGAAGGCGCGGATGTCCACGGCGGCATTGGTGGCGGTGAGGTCGATGCGGATGCCTTCGATGGGGCGCGGAACATCGGGGTATTTGAGGTAGCCGTCGGCCACGCGCACCACCACGTCGAAGGTGGGATAGGCGTCGGCCAGGGTGCCTTCGATGCGGCCTTCGAACTGGAGGCTGCCCCGGGTCTCCACACCGGCCAGGTCGGCGGCCTGCGCTTCGGGCACCAGGTCCAGCAGGGCACCGAAGTTGTCGCTGGCCGATGCGAAGGTGAAGGCATAAGCCATGGAATCGCCGCTCCAGGCCGAGGCGCGCCCGGATGTGGTGAGCTCCAAGCCGCGGATGGAGACCACGCCTTCGCGCAGTTCGAGGGTTTCGGCTTCGAGGTCTACGGCGGAGGTCTGGCGGAAGGAGACCGTGAGCGAATCGAGCAGGCGGGCGCCGCCCGAAACCACGCTCACTCCGCCGATGCGGCCGTCCAGGTCCGATTCGAGCACCTGGCCGTAGCGGATGGCGGCCTGCAGGTCGAAGGCGGCCAATGTGAGGGTGAGGTCGCTCTGGCGGTCGTCGTAGATGAGGCGCCCGCCTTCCATGCTCAGGTCGTCCAGGTCGATGCGGGCGGTGGAGGTGGCCGTATCGGCCACGGCGGTGGTGTCGGCCGCCATCAGGAAGTCCAGGTTGGTGGTGCCGTCGGCGAACACCCGATAGGTGATCTCGGGCCGCACCAGGTGCAGGCGGTTCACCCGCACATCGCCGTTGAGCAGGGGCATGAGGTCCACATCCACCAACAGTTCGGCCAGGGCGACCACCGGGGTACCGCTGGTGTCGGCTACGGAGAGGCCTTCGACCACCAAACCGAATTGGGGGAAGGTGCGCAGCAGGGTGAAACCGACCCGTTCCACCTGCACGTTGCCGCCGAGATGCTCATTGAGGGGCGGAAGCACGAGCTCGCGCAGGCGCGCATCGGTCAGGTAGAGGGAGAGTCCGGCGAAGAGCAGGACCACAAGGGCGACCGAAGCCGCCAGGATGCGGAGGAACCATTTCATGGGGGTAAAATAACAAGGCCCGCCGGTGGAACCCGGCGGGCCTTGCGGTGAGGTCGGATGTGGCGCGGATCAGAAATCCATGCCACCCATGCCGCCCATACCCGGGTTCGGAGCCGGGGCGGCGCTTTCCGGCTTCGGCTTCTCGCTCACCACGGCTTCCGTCGTGAGCAGCAGACCGGCCACCGAAGCGGCGTTCTGCAGGGCCGTACGGGTCACCTTGGTGGGATCGATCACACCGGCTTTCACCAGGTCTTCGTAGACCTCGGTACGGGCGTTGTAACCGAAGTTGCCTTTGCCTTCCTTGATTTTCTGCACCACGATGGAGCCTTCGACGCCGGCGTTGGCGGCGATGGTACGCACGGGCGACTCGAGGGCCTTGAGCACGATCTCGAACCCGACGCGCTCGTCGTCGGTGGCGGCTTTCAGCTTCTCGATGGCACCGGCGGCGCGGATGAGGGCTACCCCACCACCGGCCACGATGCCTTCTTCGACAGCGGCGCGGGTGGCATGCAGGGCGTCTTCAACCCGTGCTTTCTTCTCTTTCATCTCCACTTCCGAAGCGGCACCGATGTAGAGAACGGCCACACCGCCGCTCAACTTGGCCAGACGCTCCTGGAGCTTCTCGCGGTCGTAGTCGCTGGTGGTAGACTCGATCTGGGCCTTGATCTGGTTGATGCGGGCCTTGATGTCGTCTTGCGAACCTTTGCCGTCCACGATGGTCGTGTTGTCCTTGTCGATGGAAACGCGGGCGGCCTGACCCAGGTAATCCAGGGTGGCGTTCTCGAGTTTGTAGCCGCGCTCTTCGGAGATCACGGTACCACCGGTGAGGATGGCGATGTCTTCGAGCATGGCTTTGCGACGGTCACCGAAACCGGGCGCTTTGACAGCGGCGATTTTCAGGGTACCGCGCAGTTTGTTCACCACCAGGGTGGCCAGGGCTTCGCCTTCCACATCTTCGGCGATGATGATCAGCGGGCGGCCCGTCTGAACCACTTTCTCGAGGATGGGGAGCAGGTCCTTCATCGTGCTGACTTTCTTGTCATAGATGAGGATGAAGGCGTTGTCCAGCTCGGCGACCATGGAATCGGGGTTGGTCACGAAGTAGGGGCTCAGGTAGCCGCGGTCGAACTGCATGCCTTCCACGGTTTCGAGGTAGGTGCCGGTTCCTTTGGCTTCTTCGGTGGTGATCACACCGTCTTTGCCCACTTTCTCCATGGCTTCGGCGATCAGACGGCCGATCTCTTCGTCGCCGTTGGCCGAAATGGTACCTACCTGCAGGATCTCGTTGTTGGAGTCGATGTTGCGGCTGATGGATTTGAGCTCGGCAACCACGGCGTCCACGGCTTTGTCGATGCCGCGTTTGAGTTCCATGGGGTTGGCACCGGCGGTCACGTTCTTCAGGCCGGCGGTCACGATGGCCTGGGCCAGCACGGTGGCCGTTGTGGTTCCGTCGCCGGCGTTGTCGGCCGTTTTGGAAGCCACTTCGCGCACCATCTGCGCACCCATGTTCTCGATCTTGTCTTCGAGTTCGATTTCTTTGGCCACGGTCACACCGTCTTTGGTGACCAAGGGAGCGCCGTAGGATTTCTCGATGACCACGTTGCGGCCACGGGGGCCCAGGGTCACTTTCACGGCGTTGGCGAGTTTGTCGACACCGCGTTTGAGGGCGTCACGGGCTTCGACGTTGTAATGGATCAGCTTTGCCATAATGCGTTGGTACTTTTCGGTCTAGTGGGTTCTCAGGAAACGATGCCGAGGATGTCGGATTCGCGCATGATCAGGTAGTCGGTGCCGTCCAAGGTCAACTCGGTTCCGGAATATTTCCCGTAGAGGACCTTGTCGCCGGCCTTTACCGTCATGTCGATCTTGGTGCCGTTCTCGTATTTGCCGGGTCCGGCAGATACCACGGTGCCCCGTTGGGGTTTTTCTTTGGCGGTATCGGGAATGATGATGCCGGAAGCGGTCTTCTCTTCGGCTGCGTCAGGGCGGACCAAAACGCGGTCTCCAAGAGGCTGGATGGATGCCATATGAATGGTGTTCTATGGGTTGGTTCAGGATGTTCGTTGTGTTCGGAACCGCCCTGGGTCGGGCGTTTCCTGTTTCGCGCCATCCCTTAGGAAATTCCGTGCCGGGTGGCGGAGGGCTGACAAGCTGACAGCCGGGGGCGGATTGAACGGGAATCATCCATGACATGAATGATTCCCATGCCATCAGCCCCCCAGCAATCCTGCCAACTCCACGAATTCCTCCGGGCTCAGCTCTTCGGCGCGTTGGTCGAGCCACCGGGCCACCTGGGGCCGGTTTTCGGGGGTGAGCAGGGTGCCCAAGGCATTGCTCAGCTTTTTGCGGCGCTGGTTGAACGCCGTGCGCACCACCCGTTTGAAGGTGGCGTCGTCCACGGCCGGTTCGGGGCGGTCGAAGCTGAGCCGCACCACGGCACTGTCCACGTTGGGTGGCGGCGTGAACACCTCGGGCGGTACGGTGAACAGATACTCGGGCGTACACCAGAGCTGGGTCTGCACGCTGAGGATGCCGTAGGCCTTGGTGCGGGGCCGCGCCACCAGCCGTTCGGCTACCTCCTTCTGGATCATGAACACGGCCTCGTGCAGGTGCTTTCGGGCATCCAGCACGGCGAACAGGATGGGCGAGGTGAGGAAGTAGGGCAGGTTGCCCACCATGGTCAGTTGTTGGAAATCGCCCAGATCGACGTGCAGGATGTCCTGATGGAGGACCTGCAGGCCGGGGAGGTCGCGGCGGAGCACCTCCACGGCGCGGGCGTCCACCTCGACGGCCAACATGTCGGGATGGCGTGGATACAGCACCCGCGTGAGGGCACCCGGACCCGGCCCGATTTCCACCACCCGGCTTCCGGCGGGCGGACGCACCGCATCGGCGATTTTCCGGATGATGTTCGCATCGTGCAGGAAATGCTGCCCGAGCGATTTTTTGGGTGCGATCATATCCGGCTCGCCATCAGCATGTCGATATCCCGGTAGGGCAAGCCGAACAGGTTGGACAGGGCTTTCTTGGTGACATGCCGTTTGTACAGGTAGGTGCCGTTGCGCAGGGTCACGTGGTTCCAGAGGGCGCCGGCCAGGCCGCCGGCATCGCCTATCTGCAGCAGGTAGGGCACCAGCACATTGCTGAGCGCATAGCTGGCGGTACGGGCCACGCAGGAGGGCATGTTGGGCACGGCGTAATGCAGCACGCCGTGTGCGCGGTACACGGGGTCGCTATGGGTGGTGGCCCGGCTGGTGCTCACGCAGCCGCCTTGGTCTATCACGGCGTCCACGATCACGGCACCTTCTTTCATGGAGGCCACCATGGGTTCGGTAACCCAGCAGGGCGCCCGGTCGCCTTCGACCAGGGCGGCCCCGATGAGCACATCGGCCGATTGCAGGGCCGTATGCAGGTATTGGGTATTCGCCATGGCCGTTATGACGCGGCGGTCGAGGGCGTTTTCGATACGGCGCAGGGCGGAGAGGTCGTCGTCCATCACGAGTACCTGGGCTCCATACCCCAGCGCCGTGCGGGCGGCGTATTCGCCGATGAGGCCGGCGCCGAGGATGACCACGGTGGCCGGCGGTATGCCCGATACTCCCCCCAACAGCACGCCAGGGCCGCCCTGGGTGCGTTCCAGGTAGTGGGCCGCTACTTGCACGGCCACAGCCCCGGTGATTTCGTGCATCATGCGGACCAACGGGAAGCTGCCGTCGCGCGATTGCAGGAATTCGAACCCGATGCCGGTAACCCCTTTGCGGATGAGTTGCTCGAAAAATGCGGCTTTGGCGGTACCCAGGTGTACGGCCGAAATAAGTAGCTGCCCTTCGTGCAGCAGGGCCGTTTCTTCGACCGAGGGCGGAGCCACCCGCACCAGGCAGGCGGCATCGCGGTGGAGCTGCTCGGCCGTGGGTACGATCTCGGCGCCGGCATCGGCGTACTCCCGGTCCTCGAACCGGGCACCGGCGCCCGCGCCGGCTTCCACGATCACCCGGTGGCCGTTGGCCACCAATACCGATACCCCACCCGGCGCCAGACTCACCCGGCGTTCGTCGGCCGCCGTTTCTTTCGGTATGCCGATGGCCAAGGCCGTACGGCTTTCGCTAACCCGCAACGCTTTTTCCAGGGTTTTCAGGCCCACATCGCGGCTCAACTGGGTCGGGTTCAGAATCTCCATGGCATCCTCATTGCAACTGGCGTTTCAGATCACTGAGCAGGAGCAGCGCCTCTATGGGGGTCAGGCGGTTCACATCCGCCGCTTCCAACTTGTTGCGGATCTGTTCCCACCGCGGATCGATCTGCCCGGCGAACAGACTCAGCTGGGGCAATACGTCCTGTTTCTCGAGCCTGTCCAGGGCGGCGCGGGCGTCGGGGCGGGTGGGCGCGCCGCCACCGTCGATCTCGAGCGTGTGCGCCTCCAACGTGTGCAGGATCTCACGGGCCCGCGCCAGCACGGCCTCGGGCAGGCCGGCCATGGCCGCCACCTGGATGCCGTAGCTGTGGTCGGCGCCGCCTTCCACCAACTTGCGCAGGAAGATCACCCGGCCGTCGTGCTCGGCCACCTGCACGCTGTGGTTGCGGATGCGCGGGTACCGGTCGGCCAGGCCGTTGAGCTCGTGGTAATGCGTGGCGAACAGGGTTTTGGCCGCCACCGAGGGCTGGTTGTGGAGGTACTCGGCCAAGGACCAGGCGATGGACATGCCGTCGAAGGTGCTGGTGCCCCGGCCAACCTCATCCAGCAGGATCAGGCTCCTCGGGGTGGCGTTGTTCAGGATGTTGGCCGCCTCGTTCATCTCCACCAGGAAGGTGCTCTCGCCGGCGGCCAGGTTGTCGCTGGCCCCCACCCGGGTGAAGATCTTGTCCACCACGCCGACATGCGCGGCGTCGGCCGGCACGAAACTGCCGATCTGGGCCAGCAGCACGATGAGGCCGGTCTGGCGCAGGATGATGGATTTCCCCGCCATGTTGGGACCCGTGATCACCAGGATCTGGCGCTCGTCGGTGTCCACCTCCAGGTCGTTCGGGATGAAGGGTTCGCCCAGGGGCATGAACCGTTCCACCACGGGATGCCGCCCGGCCTTGATGGAAAGCGCCGTGCCTTCGTCCACCGTGGGTTTCACATACCGGTACCGGAAGGCGACTTCGGCCAGCGCCTGCAGGGCATCCAACCGGGCGATGAGGGCGGCATTGGCCTGCACGGCCTCGGCCTGCTCGGCGGCCTCGAGCCGCAGGTTCTCGAACAGCTCGGCCTCCAGGGCCCCGATCCGCTCCTCGGCCGACAGGATCTTCTCCTCGATCTCCTTGAGGTCGGGTGTGATGTAGCGCTCGGCGTTCACCAGGGTCTGTTTCCGGATGAAATCGGCCGGAATGCGGTCCTTGTGGACGTTCGTGATTTCGATGTAGTACCCGAACACCTTGTTGTACCCCAGTTTGAGGCTGGGTATGCCGGTGCGCTCGGCCAGGGATTTCTGGATCTTGGCGATGTAGTGTTTGCCGTTGCGGGCGATGTCGCGCAGTTCGTCGAGTTCGGATGAGAACCCGTCCCGGATGAAGCCGCCGTCGCGGATGCCGGCCGGCGGGTCGTCCACCAGAGCCGTGCCGATGCGGTCTTGCAGGGACGCCAGCGCCGACAAGGGCCGCACCAGGGGATCCAATACCGGCGACCCGAACACGGCGACCCGTTTCTTGAGTTCGGGAATGACAGCCAAGGAACGTTGCAGGGCTTTCAGGTCGCGGGCGGTGGCCCTACCCACCACCACACGGGAGATGAGGCGTTCCAGGTCGCCCACCTGCTCCAGATCGGCGCGCAGGTCGTGCCGGGCGCGGGTGTCGGCATGCAGGGCCTCCACGGCGTTCAACCGCTCCCGGATGGGTTCCACCCGGTTGAGGGGTTGGTGCAGCCAACGCCGGAGCTGGCGCCCGCCCATGGGCGTGCAGGTTTCGTCCAATATGCCGATGAGGGATCCTTCCGACTGCCCGTCCTGCAAGGTGCCCGTCAGCTCCAGGTTCCGTTTGGTGGAGGCATCCAGCATCATGAACTCGCGGTTCTCGAAGGCATAGATGCGGCGGATATGGGCCATGGTGCCGCGCTGGTTCTCCTTCACATAATGCAGGAGCGCGCCGGCCGCGGTGCAGGCCACCGGCTGGTCGTCCACCCCGAACCCTTTCAGCGAATGGGTCTTGAAATGTTCGAGCAGCAAGGGGTAGGCGTAGTCGCCGTCGAGCACCCAATCTTCCAACAGGGTGCGGGTTGCACCTTCGTGGCGGAACGGAGGTTCCTGCTTCCATTTTTTGGCCAGCAGGATTTCGGCGGGTTGGAGCGAACCCAGAAACCCGTCCAAGGCCGTTTTCTCCAATTGGGTGAGGCCCATTTCCCCGGTACTCACGTCGGCGAAGGCCACCCCTACGGTGCCGCCGGAGACATGCAGGGCCACCAGGTAATTGTTGCGTTTGTGGTCGAGCAGTTTGTCGGACAGCGTGACCCCCGGCGACACGATCTCCGTGACTTCGCGTTCCACCAGCTTTTTGCCCTGGGCTTTGGCCTCGGCGGGGTCTTGGGTCTGGTCGCATACCGCCACCCGGTGGCCCTTTCGGATGAGCTTGGGCAGGTAGGTGTCGAGGGCGTGGTGCGGAAACCCGGCCAAGGGGGTTTGGTCGCCCCCGTTGTTGCGTTTGGTGAGCGTGATGCCCAATTCCCGACTGACCACGACGGCGTCGTCGGCGAACGTTTCATAGAAATCGCCCACACGGAAGAGCAGCAAGGTGCCGGGGTATTTGGCCTTGATCTCGTGGTACTGCCGCATGAGCGGCGTGGTATGTGGACTTCCGGTAGCCAGGAGCGTTGCGGGTTCGGATGTTCGGCCGTAGGTTTGCAGGGCATCGAAAATACGACCGCGTGCCCAAAACCACCTTATTCCTGAGACGCTACGCGGAGCTGCTCGCCGGCAAAGACCTGTTCTTCAACGCATCGGCCATCAGCTTCAACCTGTTCCTGTTCAGCCTGCCCTTCAGCCTGTTGGTCGGATCGATCGTCGGGTATGTGCTGAGCATCGATTCGGTAGCCGAAGAGCTCACCCGGTATGCCCGCGAATTCATGCCGGAAGGGTTGTATGAGGTTCCCGGTGCGGCCATCGCCGACCCGGCCGTCATTCTGGAGGGTATGGTGCGGCCGTTGGTGGACCAGCGCCGGGTGTTCGGGGTGGTCGGTTTCGCGGTGCTGTTCTTCACCTCCATAGGCCTGTTCCGCACCCTCAAACATGTCATTTTCCAGGTGTTCGACGGGGTGGAGCGCCGGGGCCGTGTGGGCAACCTGGCCTACAACATGCTCAGTTTCGGGCTGGTCGGCGGCTTGTTCGTCTTCTTCAGTTATCTGGTATCCATAGCCAGCCTGTTCGTCACCGGTAATGTGCAGCTTCCGTTGCTGGGGCTTTCGTTCGGCGTAGCCACCCTCTACGACGTGTTGCTCACGCTGCTGTCGGTGGCCTTCACGCTGGGCATTTTCTATGTGCTGTTCCGATACCTGGGCGAACGGCTCATCGCCCGGCGCACCGCCCTGGTGGGGGCCATTTTATATACGCTGCTGTTCGAAAGCGCCCGCTACCTGTTCGGCTTCTTCCTGCACCGCACGGTGGAAGCCTATCAACCGGTGTACCAAGGCTATACGGTGCTGTTCATCCTCACCCTGTGGGCGTTCTACACCGCCATCATTTTCGTGGTGGCCGCGGCCGGCGCCCGCGCCTTCCAGGATGTGTTCCTGGAAGGCGGGACCGAATGATCATTTCAGCAGCGTGATGGCGCGTACCTGGGTGCCGGAGTCGCTGCTCAGGCGCACCAGATACATGCCGCTGGCCAAACCGGAGCCGTCGAATGCGACCTGGTGGGCACCCGGCGCCTGCACCGCGTCCACCAGCACCGCCACCTCCCGGCCCAACAGGTCATACACGGCCAACCGGGTGTGTCCGGAAACGGAAAGCTGATAACCGACAACCGTTGACGGGTTGAAGGGATTGGGATAAGCAGGCAGAAGACCGAATTCGCGCACGCTACCGGGTTCCCGATCGTCGATCGAGGTGCTTACCAATTGCGCCATGGCGGCGTGGGCGTTCAGGCGGCCGGCACCCCAGCGCGCATTGGGCACGGCGCCGGTCTGGCCGTTCACGGTGGCGGTGGCGGCGAGCAGGGACCGGATTTCGGCCGGGGTGAGGTCGGGGTCCAACTCCAGCAGGAGGGCCACCACGCCGGTCACATGGGGTGCGGCCATGGAGGTGCCCGCCATGGTCTGGAACAGGCCGCCCTGAACCACATCGGTACGGGTGGTACCGCCTTGGGACCAGGCCGCTTCGGGGTCGGAATGAACGGTGAGGTGCGACGACAAGGCCGCCACCACGCGTTCGCCCGGAGCCGCTATGTGCGGCAGCACCCGCCCGTCGCGGGTCGGCCCACCACTCGAGAATTCCGAAATGGCACCGATGGTCGGCTCAAGCGCGTCTTCGGCGAACCAGTCGGGATAGGCCATATGGATGCGGTTCACCCCATCCAGGTCGGTCCAGCGGGTACGGCTGGTGAACGAGCCCACGGCGATCAGATCGTGCGAGGTGGCGGGCGAACCGACCGTATACCGGGTGTCGCCGATAACCTCCACCACTTCTTCCAAGCCCAATTCTTCCGGGTAGAACACCGGACCCGATGCCCATAGGTCGATACGGCCGTTGGTGGCCGTGCCGGAGGCATACAGCAGGCTGAACAACGGATATTCCAGATCCACCGAGGTTCCGTTGTCCGTGATGACCACGAAGGCGTTGGCGTCGCCGTTGCCGGGGTCGGCGGTGGTGCGGGCGTCGATGGCGTAATACCCGTAGATGGTACCGTCGATTTCGATGGGCTGGGCGTCGAGGAACCCTTCGGCATCCACACCCGCCATGTCTCCCAAGGCCACAGATTCGGTGCTGCCCATCCATACCAGGAACCCGTCCTCATCCACCTCATACACCCCGATGGCGACAGCCTCCAAGGCGCCCGGATCGGCCCAGAGTTCGATGTAGTTGTCGAAGGGATCCACGGGGTACAAGGCGGTTTCGTAGAGGGTTTCGGGCGCTACCTGCACCCCCGCGTGTACCGGGGTGCCGCCGTCGTTGCCGGCCGCCGCCACGATGATGCGCCCCGGCCCGGTGAGACCGCTGAGGAATTGTTCATAGGCCGAGGTGCCGTCCAACGGCCCGTAGAGTCCGCCCAGGCTGAGGTTGACCACGGCAGGACGGTCAAGCTCGTCGGCTTTCTCGAAAATGAAGGAGACGCCTTCGGCCACATCGGTATCATAGAATCCGCCCCAGGAATCGGGTTCGCGGATGCCCTTCACGAAAACGATGTCGGCATCGGGCGCCACGCCGCTGCGGCCGGCCGCCGTGGAGGTCACATGGGTGCCGTGCCCCCCGCTGCCGTCGCCGTCGCGCTGGGCGATACTGCCCGGCGTCGCATCGATCTGGGCTTTGGTGTACACCACATCGGTGCCGTTCTCCTGCATGTCCAGCACGTACCGGATGCGCGTGCCGCCGCCGGCAGCCGAGAAATCGGGATGCGTGAAATCGATGCCGCTGTCCAACACGCCGACCACCACCCCGGCGCCGGTGTACGCCCTGTTGAGCCCCTGGCCCGTATGGATCCGGTCCACTCCGGTCAGCTGGTTGCCCGCCTGGTTGCGGCGCTCGCGCATGCGGGCACCTTCCACATAACGCACGCCCGGCGCCCGAAGCAGCGCCGGAACGGATGACGAGGCGATGCGGCCGACGGCGATGCCGCCCGCCCGCGCCCGTTCCCGGAACCCGGTGGCCGACAGGTCCACGTCGCCATCCAAGCGCACGAACACATCCACCCATTCGGCGCGGGCGGCCTGCAAACGGCCCCACGCATCCATGCGCAGGGTGGCGGGGTCGGCCGGTGCGGCCCGTCTCAGCCCCTCCTCCCGGCTCGGAGATTTGTCGGTTTCAGAAGATCGGACCCCGTTCAGGCGCTCAGGGCGGGGTTGGGCTTGGAGCGATGCGGCCAGCAGAAGGCTGAAACCGAATGCGATGGTGCTGTTGCGGATGTTCATCCGGGAATTTCCGGACTTCCACAGGTGTTGCAAAAAAAAGAGGTGGCATGTCCGCTTGCGGCTTCTTATATTTGTTGAAACAATTATTGTTCACCCAACCAACTTATGAAACACGTACTCACCCTCCTGCTGCTCATCGGCCTCACCGTAGGCGCCCAAGCCCAAACCGCAGCGCCCACCTGGGCCATCGATGCGGCGCACAGCTCGGTCAATTTCAGCATCCGTCACTTCTTCACCCCGGTACCGGGCAACTTCAAGGCCTTCACGGGGTCCATCAAGTTCGATCCGGCCAATCTGGCTGGCAGCTCGATCGACGTATCCATCGATGTGACCAGCGTGAACACCCAGAACGAGCGGCGTGACGGCCACCTGCGCACGCCCGATTTCTTCGATGCCCAGCAGTTCCCCACCATGACCTTCCGGTCCACCTCCATCGAGAAAACCGGAGACAACACCTTCGTGGCCGTGGGCACCTTGCGCATCAAAGACGTGACCAAGACCATCCGTCTGCCCTTCACCTACCTGGGCAGCATGCCGCACCCCCGTGGCGGGCAGGTGGCCGGGTTCAAATCGGAATTGCAGATCCTGCGCAACGATTACGGCGTGGGCACGGGCAGCTACGTGGAGACCGGCATGATCGGCAACGAAGTGGACATCTCCATCCTGTTGGAAGTAACGCGCAACTGACGCGTACCCCGACCCGGGACGGCGTATTTTCAGAGCATGAGAATCCGCCGTCCCGTGCGTCGGTCCCCCCTGCGGGGCCCCCTGCTGCCGGTCTTGCTGATCGGTTCCGCCGTCATCATCCTCACGGCCTGGTACTATGTGAACCGGGCCGTTTCGGGTAGTGCTCCCGACCTGACCGGCTTCCAGAGCGTGATCCATCAGGAAGATGTGAACGCCGACGGCCGGAACGAGCGCCTGCTCATCCTCCCCCGCCCGGATGCCCCCATCGCCCGCGACCTGCGTGCCGACGGCTACACCCTCCGGTTCGACGAACTGGTGGTCTTGCAGGGCGATGCGGTACTCTTGCGGGTGACCCGCGACGCCATGACCGATGCCGACGGCACCGTTCTGCTCGGGCAGGAACGTGCCGCGCACGGATATGCCTTCCGCCGGGAGCTCTGGGAAGAACCCGCCGTGTATGCCGGGCCCGTGGTCCTGCTGCATGTGGTGATGACCGACTCCGCCGGCGAAGCCGTCAGCGACGAAATAACCCTGTATTGGAAGCCGTCCACCGGTCGGTATGCGGCCACCAACACCTTCGGCGCGGAAGGCACATTTTGAAAATTGCGTACATTCCGGCCATGTCGAACCGTCGCACCTGGATCCTTCTCGGCCTGGTATTGGCCGCCGCCCTGTTCCGTTTGGTGAACACCGGGCTACCCAACATATCGCCCGTGGCCGCCATGGCCCTGTTGGGCGGAGCCTACCTGACCGACCGGCGCCTGGCCGTGCTGGCACCTTTGGCCGCCATGTTGCTCAGCGACTGGTTCATCGGCTTCCACGACACCATGTGGGCCGTGTACCTGGGCTTGGCCCTCACGGCCGGTATCGGCATGTGGGTGGGTAGGCACCGTACCGCCGGCGCCATCACCGCAGGCAGCCTGGCCGGTTCCACCGTCTTCTTCCTGCTGACCAACTTCGCCGTCTGGTTCGGCAGCGGGTACTACCCGCAGACCTGGGACGGGTTCGTGCTGTGCTACACCATGGCCATTCCCTTCTTCCACTACAGCCTGGCCGGAGACCTGGCCTTCACCGCCTTGTTGGTAGGCGGTTTCGAATGGGCCTCGCGCCGTTTCCCTTCGCTCGCCATCGGGAGAGTATGAGATGCGGGGGCGGATCGTTCTGATCCTGCTGTTGGTGGCCGGTTGCCGGACCACCTCACCCGTCACAACTCCCGCCAACGACCTCGCCACGCTTGAGGCCGCCCTACGTGCCCGGGTCGACGGGTTCCGTGGCGATGTCGGCTTCCATCTCGAGCACTTGCCCAGCGGCCGGAGCATCGGTTACCGGGCCGACACCCTCTTCCCCACCGCCTCCATGGTCAAGATCCCCATTCTGGTCGGGGTATTCCGGAAGATGCGGGAAGGCGCCTTCACCTACGAGCAGACCCATCCTTACGACACCCTCCGCCTGTATCCGGGTGTGGATGTGGTGGGCGGCCTGAAACACGGCGAGCCCATCACCACCCACAAGTTGGCCTTTCTGATGGTCTCGTTCAGCGACAACACCGCCAGCCTGTGGTTGCAGGAACTGGCCGGTACCGGCACCGCCATCAATGCCGAGATGGAAGCCCTCGGGTTGGCGCACACCCGGGTGAACAGCCGCACACCGGGGCGCGAAGCCGATTGGCGCGCATACGGCTGGGGCCAGACCACCCCCCGCGAGATGGCCACCTTGTTGCGGCGCATCCACAACGGTGAGGTGGTGGATCGGGCGGCATCCGACGAGATGTACCGCCTGCTCACCAAAACCCTGTGGGACAAGACCGCCATCGCACCCATTCCGCCCTACATCCAGGTGGCCTCCAAACAGGGTGCGGTGAACCGCTCCCGTTCCGAAGTGCTGCTGGTGCATGCCCCCGAAGGCCCCTACGTGCTCTGCGTGATCACCAAAAACCAGGAAGACACCTCCTGGACCGACGACAACGAGGGGTGGCGCCTCATCCAGGACCTTTCCGCCATGGTATGGCGGCATTTCGCACCCAACGACGGCTGGACGCCCCCATGATCAAGGAACTCCTGCTGCCCGACATCCGGCAGATGCTGGAGAACCGCCAGTGGGTGGAACTGCGCGACGCCGTCGACGAAATCCAGGTAGCCGAATTGGCCGACCTGCTCATGGAACTGGACCTGGCCGACCAGGTCGTCTTCTTCCGGATCCTACCCCGGCACATCAGTGCCGAGACCTTCGCCTATCTGGACCCCGAGTACCAGAACTCCTTGCTGGCGGCCCTTACCGCCGAAGAGACCCGCCACCTGTTGGCCAACCTGGCGCCCGACGACCGGACCATCCTGCTCGAGGAATTGCCCGGCCAGGTGGTCCAGCGCCTGCTCAACCTGCTTTCGCCCCAAGACCTGAAGGAAGTGCGCCAGCTGCTCGGCTACCCCGAGGACAGCGTGGGCCGCCTCATGACGCCCGACTACGTGGCGGTGCGGGCCAACTGGACCGTACAACAGGCGCTGGACCACATCCGCCAGGCCGGCAAGGCCTCCGAAACCGTGAACGTCATTTATGTGACCGACACGAAATGGACCCTGCTGGATGCCCTGGACCTGGCGCATCTCATCCTGGCCAAGCCCGACGACACCGTCGAGGACCTCATGGACGGCCAGTTCGTCTCCATCGAAGCCACCGCCGACCAGGAATCGGCCGTGGACCTGCTCAAGAAATACGACCGCATCGCACTGCCCGTGGTCGATTCCTCCGGCATCCTGCTCGGCATCGTCACCGTGGACGACATCATCGACGTGGCCGAAGAAGAAGCCACCGAAGACTTCCAGAAACTCGGTGGTGTGGCCGTACTCGACAAAAGCTACCTGAGCTCCGACGTATGGACCATGTTCCGCAAACGGGGCGGGTGGTTGGCGGTCCTCTTCCTGGGCCAGATGCTCACCGCCAGCGCCATGGAGCGGTTCGAAGGACAACTGGACACCCTGCTCGTGCTGGCCATCTTCATTCCCCTCATCATTTCCTCGGGCGGGAATTCGGGGTCGCAGGCCACCTCCCTCATCATCCGGGCCATGGCCGTGGGCGAGCTCACCATGGCCGATTGGTGGAACGTGATGCGGCGCGAAGCCGTGGTGGGCCTGGTGCTGGGCGTGTTCCTGGCCTGCATCGGCATGGTCCGGGTGCTCGGGTGGGAATACCTGGGTTGGTACGACTACGGCGGCCAGAGCGTGCTCGTAGCCCTCACCGTGGCCGTGGCCCTGGTGGGAGTGGTCAGTTGGGGGTCCTTGGTCGGGTCCATGCTCCCCTTCCTGCTCCGGCGGCTCGGGTTGGATCCCGCCACCTCGTCGGCCCCCTTCGTAGCCACCCTGGTGGACGTGACCGGCCTGCTCATCTATTTCGGGGCGGCCGGTTGGATGATCGGAGCCCTGGGATGATGCGGAACCTCATGCAGTGGTGGCGCCTGCGCCGCGACCACCGCAAAGCCCTCATCGATGCGGAAAGCCGCTACCGGGAACTCTTCCAGGGCATACCCATCGGCCTGTACCAGACCAGCCCGAACGGCCGCTTCATGGAAGTGAACCAGGCCATGGTGAACATGCTCGGGTACCCCGACACGGCCACCCTCATGGCCTTGCCCACCCGCAACCTCTACGCCAGCGACGACGACCACGCCCTCTGGCTCACCACCATGCAACGCTACGGGTTCGTCAAAGACCTCGTGGTGCGCATGAGCCGGTTCGACGGTGGGGTCATCTGGGTCGAAATCAACGGCAAACAGGTATACAAAGACGGGGAACTGGCCTTTCATGAAGGATCCCTGCAGGATGTGACCGACCGCATCCGCGGCCAGCAGGAACTCAAGGCCCAGGTGGAGGAAGAAGTGCAACGGGCCTTGCGCCAGGAAGCCCGATTGGCCGAACTGCGCGCCCAATTCGTCACCATGACCTCCCACGAATTCCGCACCCCCTTGGCCAGCATCCTCACCTCGGCCGAGCTGCTCGAACATTACGGCGCCAATTGGCCGCCCGAGAAAGTGCGCACCCACCTCAAACGCATCCAGGACGGGGTGAGCCAGATCACCGGACTGATGGATGATATTCTGATCGTGGGGCGTGCCGATGCCGGCAAACTGGTGGTGGCCAAAGAACCCGTGGAGATGAACCCCTTCCTGGTGGGGCTCATCGAAGAGATGCGCATGGTCACCCGGTTCTCCCACCCCATCGACATCATCGGTACGGCGGGTATCAAACCGGTACATGCCGACCGCAAGCTCGTGCGGCAGATCCTGGTGAATCTGATCTCCAACGCCTGCAAATATTCGCCGGCCGGCAATCCGGTACGGGTGGGTGTGGCCCGTACCGAAGACCTCATCTATCTGTACGTGGCCGACCAAGGCGCCGGCATCGGTGCCGACGACCTCAATCTCATCTTCGAACCCTTTTTCCGGGCGGCCGACACCTCCGATATTCCGGGCACCGGGTTGGGATTGGCCATCGTGAAACGATCCGTGGAAGCGCACGGCGGACAGATTTCGGTCGAAAGCCGGCTCGGCGAAGGCACCACATTCACGCTCACGCTCGACGTACGTCCATGAAAGCACAGCTCCTGGTGGTCGAAGACGAACCCACCGTACGGCAGAACCTGACCGAACTGCTCGAAGCCGAAGCCTTCGTGGTGCAATCGGCCGCGAACGGTGCCGAAGCCCTGGGCATACTCGAGCGGTTCGTACCCGACTTGGTGATCTGCGACGTGATGATGCCCGTCATGGATGGGCACACATTCCTACGCCGCATCCAGGAGCAGCCGCATCTGGCCGGCATACCGTTCATATTCCTGACCGCCAAGGTGGACCCCACCGACCTGCGCGAGGGGCTCAACCTGGGCGCCGACGACTACCTCACCAAGCCCTTCACCCGGGACCAGCTCCTGCATGCCGTGCGCCTGCGCATCCGCAAACAGGAAGCGGTGGATGCCAAATTCTCCAAGCAGCTCGAATCCTTGCGCAGCAACATCTCGGGCTCCTTGCCCCACGAGTTGCGCACACCGCTCACGGGCATCATCGGGTTCGCCGAATTCCTGCTCGAAGACCTGGAGAACATTCCGCCGGCCGACGTGCGCCAATATGTCACCTACATCCTGCAATCGGGCAAGCGGTTGCACCGGCTCATCGAGAACTACGTGACCTACAGCGACCTGCAGGTACGCAAGATCCGGGGCTGGAACCTGGGGCAACGCCCGGTGGGCGACCGCGACATCTCCGTGCTCGAAGTCCTCACCCAGGTGGCCCAGACCGTGGCCTACGAATTCGACCGCCCCGACGACCTGATCATCCAGGTGGAGGACGTGGGCATCCGCGTTCCCGAGAAGGAATTCGAACGCCTGTTCGCCGAAGTCATCGACAACGCCTTCCGGTATTCCCAACCCGACCAACTGGTGCGGGTATCGGCCAAAACCGAAGAAGGAACCCTGGTCACCACCATCATGGACAACGGCATCGGGTTCACCCGGGAACAATTGGGGGCCATCGGGGCCTTCATGCAGTTCGACCGCGGCAAACACGAACAGCAAGGCTCCGGCCTCGGTTTGGTGATCGCCCGGGAATTGGCCGAACTTCACAATGGTTCCTTGCACATCACCAGTTCCGAGGGAGTAGGCACTACGGTCGTCGTGCGGTTGCCCTTGGGCTGAATCTCAATCCATCCAAACACATCCATGCTCACGTCTGTCCTCTTTCTCATCGGAGGCTTGGTCCTCCTCACCATCGGTGCCGACCGGTTGGTGCTCGGTGCCTCCTCCCTGGCCCTGCGTTGGGGCATATCGCCCTTGCTGGTGGGGGTCACCATTGTGGCTTTCGGCACCTCCTCACCCGAACTCATCGTGAGTGTGAACGCGGCGTTGGACGGTAACGGCGCCATCGCCTTGGGCAACGTGGTGGGTTCCAACATCTTCAACATTTTGGGCATCATGGGCCTGGCGGCGGCCATCTCACCCATGGCCGTGCATGTGAACCTCATCCGGTTCGACATTCCCGTTATGGTGGGGGTCACCCTGCTGGGTGCCTGGCTCATCTGGAGCGGCGGCGAGGTGAACCGCGTAGAAGGCGCCGTGATGGCGGCCGGGCTGGCCACTTTCCTGTATGTATCGGTACGCAAGGCCAAACAGGAGAATCCGTCGCCCGAGGTGCAGGACGAATACGCCGACGCCACCTCCAAGGCCACCGTGAAACCCGCCCTCTCCTGGGTATATGTGGTGCTGGGTCTGGCCGGACTGGCCGGCGGTTCGGAGCTGCTGGTTACCGGCGCCACCGATATCGCCATGGCATTCGGGGTATCGCAAGCCATCATCGGGCTCACCATCGTGGCCATTGGTACTTCCCTGCCCGAACTGGCCACCTCGGTGGTGGCCGCGCTCAAGGGCGAGTCGGATATCGCCGTGGGCAACGTGGTCGGGTCCAACATTTTCAACCTGTTGGGCATACTGGGTATCGGCGCCCTCATCGCACCCCTGCCCAGCTACGATTTCTCCGTGATCGACCTGGGCATGATGGTGGCCGCCACCCTGGTCGCCGTGCCGCTGATGCGCTCCGGTCAGTCGGTGAACCGTTGGGAAGGCATTGTGCTGATGGCGGTGTACCTCGGCTACACCGGATGGCTCATTTCAACAGCAGCATGAGGCGCACGGCGGTGCCCCCCTCCGCCGTCAACCGGGCCATATAAACGCCCGAGGCCAACCCCGCCGCATCGAACCGGATGCGGTGGGACCCGGCCGGCAGGTGCCCGTCCACCAACCGCGCCACCTCCCGACCCAGCAGGTCATACACGATCAACAGGACCTGACTGTCAACTGACAACGGAAAACCGATTTCTGTTGACGGATTGAACGGGTTGGGATACACACCCAACCGGAAGTCTTTGATGCGGCCCCCCACCTCCCCCGCTTCCGTGCTGGGCCAGGGGCGTACCACGGTGCCGGCGGCGGGCGCCTCCAGACGGTCCACCACTTCACCCTCCCGCTCCCAGCGGATTTCGGCCAACCCCGGCGGCACCCGGTATGCGATCGGCGCGTCCCAGTCGGCCGGCCAAGCCGCATGCGCATAGGCCGACCCGTCGATCAGGATGGCGAATCCCTCCCGCCCCATCAGGTCCGGCAACATGGGGGTGTCTCCGGCATCGAACCCGGCTGCGAATCCGTCGCCCCGCACCACCCATCGTTCGGTTTCGGTGCCGTCGGCGCCTCGGGCCACCACGCGGATGGGCTCCACGGCACCGCGTTCTTTGCCGAAATAGGTGGTAGGCACGCCGCGGCGGGTCTGGTTCCGACGGAAACGGACCTCCGCATGCTCTACGGCGGCATGGGCCCAGAAACCCGCAAAGGGTGCGATGTACCGACCCGCGTTGCCGAGGCCGGTGGTGGCATTGTAGTAGGCATAACCCGCGCTGCCGCCTCCGCTCACCCCTTCCGGGTTCCAGACGGCGTACCGGGGACCCAACCCGTCGGAACCGGAACGGAGCGCATGGAAATCGAGGGGTTCGGCATAGGGATTGGCCAACAAGGCATAACTGAGGGTATCCACCCCGCGCCAAGGCAGGTCCAGGTCCGCTTCGGTCACCGGCACGCCGCCCAGCACCCAATCGGCCTGGTGTTCGAATTGGTAGAAGAGGTAACCGCGTCCCGGTTCGAAGGTGCCGCCATCGGCCGCCGGCGCTTCGAACTGGTTGGTATGGTCGTTGTGCAGCAGCAGATTCGAGGAACCGCCAGTATGGGTGGCCCAGGTGCTGCCGGGTCCGCCCTGGGTGAAAAAGGCCGCATTGAGCGCGCCGAAGGGAATGCCGGCAAAAGGCACCCCGATGAGTCGCCACCCGGCATTGGCCGCCTGGAACCGCCGCAGCTCGGGGTCGCCCGAACCGGCCACGTAGGCGAAGCGCTGGGGCTGAGTGAGGGATTTGGCGGTAATGCTGATGGTGTAGGTGCCCGGTTCCGCATCCGGAATACGGATCTGCTCGATTGGGTCGCGGGTGTTGTCGCCGGTGGTGGCGGGCTGGTCGGGCGATTCGGGATCGGGGGTGTAGGGGAAATGGGTGGTGAGGTCGGGAGCGAGGACGCGGAGGTCGAGGTCGTGCACGAGGCCGCCGGCGCCGATGGCGGCGGGGAGGTCGGTCCAGGCCAGGGTGACCACGAGGTCCCCGCCGCCATGGGCGAGGGAAAGGGTCCAGGGCGCGGCACCGGTGAGGGTGGGCGTGCCCGCCCGCACGGGTGCCGCGCCGCTGCCGCCGGCGGGGGCGGCGGGCGCCCGCCGCCGGCCGGGCCCGCCCCGATCGGGCCTGCCCCCACCGGAGGGGTGATGCCGGGCCGGCCGGCCCCAGGTCGGCGGCGGTGTGCGCCCACCAGGCTTTGAGCTCGGCCGCGAGCGGGTCGGCGCTGTCGGGCCACACGCTCCGGTACAACTCCAGAAACAGCGCCGCCCCGCCCGCGGCCACCGCCACCGCCGCCGACGTGCCGCCGCTGCTGCCGTAGGCGGCGTCGCTTCCCGCCGCCGCCGTACGGCCGACCACCCCCGGCGCCACGAAGTCCGGCTTGATGCGGCCGTCGTCGGTGGGCCCCCGCCCGCCCGAACTGCCATCCGCATTACCGATGACGATGGCGTTCTTGGCTACGGCGGGTCCGTTCAACACATCCCAAGGGCCATCCAGCGGACGATAGGTCAACGAATCCTTCTCCCATTGCCCGGTTTCCACGATTCGAACCCAATGGTTCACCGGTTGTTCGGCCGGACCCTCCCCCCGTTGGTTCCCCGCCGCAACGAAGGCGTTCAATCTCGGATGCGCTACCAAGAGCGAATCCCATCTGTAGGGCAGCAGTCGGTAGTCACCGAAATCGGCTATCCTCTCAAAGGCCCAATCTGACCATCCACCCTGATCCGGGAACGGATACCAACCCGCCTGAAACTGATACGGATGTGCCGATATGCGCAAGCCGGCGGTCGCTTCGGTAGCCAGGGTGGCCAGGTCGGTGCCGAAATCGTGTACCCGCACGGCGGCTCCCGGCGCCAACCCCTCCACCCCCGCCATGGTGCCGGCAACGGCCGTGGCATGGCCATCGGTCCCCTTCACACCCCCGTGCCAGGTTACCCGACCACCGAATTCCTGATGGGTGAGCCGTGGCGGACCCGCATCCCACAGTCCCATGGTGACACCGGCCCCGGTGAGCCCGGTACGGTTCTCGAAACCGGTTCGGGTGGAGGTGGCTCCGATACGCACCGCCGCCGTGTCGTTGGCCGCCACGGGGGGAAGGATGAGGATGAGGGACAGCCACCACATAAGGGAGCAAAGTAAAAAGATATGCGTGCTTCCCGCTTCGGTTGCCAATGGGGGTTCGCTTCGCTATCGTCGCCCCTTATGAAACGTCTCCTGCTCATGGGAATCGGCCTCTGGGTCGGCGCCGCTTCCCTCCAAGCCCAACCGGGTCCGGTTCGGGCTACCGACCTGTACAAGATCCAGGTTCCGGGTTCGCCCACCTGGAGTCCCGACGGCGGCCGTCTGGTCTATACCGTCCGCAAAACCACCGAAGACGGCTCTCAGACCCAACTCTGGATGTACACCGACGGCGGCCATAGGCAACTCACGGCCGGCACCGCCTCGGCCTCATCACCCGCCTGGCACCCCGACGGGCGTTCGGTGTATTTCCTGCGCAGCCAGGACCGCCGCAGCACCTTGTTCCGCCTTCCCCTGGACGGCGGCGAAGCCCTGCCGGCGTTCACATTCGGCGCTTCGGTGGGCGGGTACGAACTCTCCGCCGACGGCACCCATATCCTGTTCAGCTCCGGTGCCGGCTACGCCCAACTGGCGGCCGACAGCCTCTGGCGGCAAGGACCGGTATGGGATCCGGAACGTCCGGGTCGGCGCCCGGCCGATGTGCCGGCCGGCACCAAACCCGATCCCGATGGCGATCTGAACGCCGTGCGTGCCTTCCTGGCCGCTAACGAATCCAAAAACGATCCCCGGGTGATCCACCGCCTCAATTTCCAGGGCGAGCTGGACCTGGCGCCCCATCCCGGGTTCTCCCATCTGTATGTGGTGGAGAATCGTCCCGACGCCAAACCCGTGCAGCTCACCAACGGGTATTTCAGCGTGGGTGGAGCGGCCTGGAGCCCCGACGGGCGCGAGATCTGGTTCTCCGCCGCCTTCGACAGCACCCAACATCCCGACCGGGTGAACCACAGCCGCATCTGGCGCATGAACCGGGACGGTAGCGGCCTCCGGCCGGCCATCACCATGGCCGACCACTCGGTCTTCAACCCGACCCCATCGCCCGACGGCCGCCACTGGTTGTTCAGCGGCCGCGACCAACTCGACCAGGGCTACGCCCAAACCCGGCTCTTCCTCTACGAAACGGCCACCGGCCGCATCACCCACCTTACCGAGTCGTTCGACCGGAGCGTGGGTGCCTTCGAATGGGCGCCGGACAACCGCACCGTCTGGTTCACGGCCCAGTCCAACGGCGGCTCGCCCCTCTACCGGTTGGATACCCGTACCCGCCGCATCGAACGCATCACCGGCACCGATGAGGGTGTGGGCGCCTTCGATCTGGGGGCCACCGGGTTCGCTTATGTGCACACCACGGCCGCCAACCCCTACGAACTGGTGCGAACCCGCCCCGACGGCAGCCGCCGCGAAACCATTACCACCCTCAACAGTGGGTGGATCGCCGAACGCACGGTATCCTTGCCCGAAAAAGGCACCCTTACCCGCGACGGCTTCGAGATCGAGTACTGGATCATGAAACCTGCCGGGTATGTGGAAGGGCGCACCTATCCGTTGCTGGTGAACATGCATGGGGGTCCGGCGGCCATGTGGGGACCGGGCACGCCTGGTATGTGGCACGAATTCAACTACTTCACCTCCCGAGGGTACGGGGTGGTATTCGCCAACCCCAGGGGATCGGCCGGTTACGGGCGCGATTTCCAGGCCGGCAACTACCGCGACTGGGGCCATGGCCCGGCGGCCGACGTACTCGCCGCCGCCGACATCGCCGCCGCGCTGCCTTGGGTCGACAAAAACCGGCAGGTGCTCACCGGCGGCTCCTATGCCGGCTACCTCACCGCCTGGATTGTGGCGCACGACCACCGCTTCAAGGCCGCCGTGGCCCAACGGGGCGTGTACGACCTGGCCACCTTCCTGGGCGAAGGCAACGCTTGGCGCTTGGTGCCCAACCATTTCGGCGGGTACCCCTGGGAGGCCGACGTGGACTCCGTGCTCGAGGCCAACTCCCCCATCACCTATGTGGACCGGATTCGCACGCCTCTGCTCATCAAACACGGCGACCAGGACCTGCGCACCGGCGTGATCCAGAGCGAAATGCTCTACAAAGCCCTCAAGATCCGCGGCATGCCGGTAGAATACGTGCGCTATCCCCGCGAAGGCCACGAACTCTCCCGTTCCGGCGAGCCCGCACACATCGTGGACCGCCTGGTTCGCTATTATGAATTCTTCGAACGCTACATCCGATAACCACTCACCTATGAAACACTATCTCTTTCTCGCGCTCGCCTTGGTGGCGGCGACGGCCCAAGCCCAGGACCGGCCCGTGGCCGTACGTGGCGGCACCGTCATCCCCATCACCGGCGAACCCATCCAAAACGGCGTACTTGTCGTCCATAACGGCAAGATCCTGGCCGTGGGCGGTGCCAATACGGCCATTCCGCGCAACGCCACCATCATCGACGCTACCGGCAAGTTCGTCATGCCCGGCCTGGTCGATACCCACTCCCACGTGGGTAACGGCGACGGGGGCGACGGCAGCGCCGCCCAACACCCCGATGTGCGCATCGCGGACGCCATCAATCCCCGCAGCGACACCTTCAACAAGGCCCGCGCCGGCGGCATCACCACCGTGAACGTCATGCCCGGTTCCGGCCACCTGCTCAGCGGGCAGACCGTGTACCTGAAGCTGCGTGGCGACGCCACCCGCATCGAAGACCTGCTCATCAACCGCACCTTCGACGGCATCTACGGCGGCATCAAGATGGCCAACGGCACCAACTCCCTGCGCGCCAGCGGTGGCACCTTCCCGAACACCCGGGGACGGTCGGCCGCCATGCAACGCCAGCTCTTCCTTCGGGCCCAGGAATACCAACGCAAGATCCGCGAGGCCGGCGACGACGCCAGCAAACGGCCAGCCCGCGACCTGCAGATGGAAGCCATGGTGGAAGTGCTCGAGGGCAAACGCATCGTGCACTACCACACGCACACCCACTACGACATCCTCACCGTGCTGCGCCTGCGCGAGGAGTTCGGTTTCCGTGTGGTACTCCACCACGTGAGCGACGCCTGGGCCGTGGCCGACGAAATCGCCGCCGCCGGTGTGCCCAGCTCCATCATCCACATCGATTCGCCCGGAGGCAAGCTCGAAACCATTCACCTGACGCCCGAAAACGGGGCCGCGCTCGAACGCGCCGGCGCCGATTTCGCCTACCATACCGACGACGGCATCACCGATTCGCGCCTATTCCTCCGCTCGGCCGCCTTCGGCGTGCGGGCCGGAGTGAGCCGTGCCAAAGCCCTCGAGGCCATGACCCTCGCCGGCGCCCGCATGCTCGACATGGCCGACCGCGTGGGCTCACTCGAACCCGGCAAAGACGCCGATTTCATCATCCTCTCCGGCGACCCCCTCTCCGTGTACACCCACGTGGAGCAGACCTGGGTGGAAGGCGTGAAGGTCTTCGACCGCGCCAACCCCGAGCAACGCCCCTATGCCACCGGTGGCCTCAACGCCTTCGACGACGCCGTGCTGCATGTGGCGTGTGAGCACTGATCGAATGTTGAATGAGAAATATTGAATGTTGAAATCTCATAAATACCCCATGAAACAGTATTTGAATCGGATATGGATGACCGCCGGCCTGATCGCCTTGGCTACGGTCGCTGTCCAAGCCCAAACCTATGCGGTGCGCGGCGAAATCGTTTATACCATGGACGGCGAACCCATCCGCGATGGAGTGGTCCTGGTGAAAGACGGCAAGATCGAACGGGTAGGCGCCTACGGCCGCGTCCGCATTCCCGATGGGTATGAGGTCACCTCGGCCAAGGTAGTCACCCCCGGTTTCATCGACGCACACAGCGTGGTGGGCCTGGCCGGTTACCTCAACCAACCGCACGACCAGGACCAACTGGACCGATCCTCGGCCTTCCAGCCCGAATTGCGGGCCCTGGACGCCTACAACGCCCGCGAGGAATTGGTGGTCTTCCTGCGGGAGCATGGAGTCACTACCCTTCACACCGGCCACGGCCCGGGCGCCCTGGCCAGCGGACAAACCATGCTGGTGAAAACCACCGGTGAAACCGTGAACGAAGCCCTGGTCGATTCGGTCTGGGGTGTGGCCTTCACGTTGGGCCGGTCGGTTTCGGGCAACTATACGAATCCGGGCAGCCGCAGCCGCGCCATGGCCATGCTGCGCACCGAGTTCCTGAAAGCCCAGGAATATGCCAAGAAGGAGAATCCGGCCCGGGACCTGCGCATGGAGATCATGGGCGATGTGTTGGCCGGCCGGGTGAAGGCCGTCTTCACCGTGCATGGCGCCACCGAAATCCAGTCGGCCTTGCGCCTGCAACGCGAATTCGGATTCGACCTGGTGCTCGACGGCGCCTCCGAGGCCCATCTGGTGATCGACGAGATCAAGGCCGCACGCGTGCCGGTCATCGTGCATCCCACCATGATCCGGCCCGGTGGCGAAGCTGCCAACGCCACCATGGAGATGGCCGCCATCCTGCATCGGAACGGCATTCCCTTCGCCTTCCAGAGCGGATTCGAGGGCTATGTGCCCAAAACCCGCGTGGTCCAGTTCGAGGCCGGCGTGGCCGCCGCCAACGGGTTGCCCGTGGCCGCCGCCCTGCGCGCGCTCACCCTGGGTGGCGCCGAACTGCTGGGCATCGCCGACCGTGTGGGCAGCCTGCGGGCCGGCAAGGATGCCGACATCGCCCTGTTCGACGGCGACCCGCTGGAATACACCACCCACACCGTGGGCGTCATGATCAACGGCCGGTGGGTGTCCACCGCCACCCGCTGATCAGCGCTCGATCGAGTAGGTACCCTTGAGATCGAACGGGAGTCGGACCTTGTCGGTGAACATCGGCAGGTCCACTCCCAGGTCTCCTTCCCCCACCAACTGGTATTCGAAAGCCTCTTCCCGCGTCAGGATCCGGTACACGCTCACGCCGAATTGCCGCAGATCGATCTTGATCGGAAAACTGAGCACCACATCCGATTTCGGTTGCAGTTCCAAGGTCTGTTCCATGGCCGTACTCATCCAGTTCTCCCCGTTCACCTTCAGGCCGTAACGGGCCCCGCTGAAACTCAGTTTGAAGAAGTTGGGATTGGTGATTCGCACATTCAAAGCCACTTCACTTCCCCCCAGACTGAAGGAATTCAGATCGATGCCGGCGAACGAGACCTGCGGCATGCGCAACACCGGAATGAACCCGGTATGCCCCACCGGGAAGGTCTTCACGCCCAAAACCGGCAGGTCCACATCGGCCGCCAAGGAAAAGGTGTAGGGCAGGCTGTCGCGGTCGGTCACCGCACCGAAGGTCTGCCGGATCTGCTCGAAGGTGAGCGTGAGAGGCACACTCACCGGACTCTTGCTACGGGCACCGACAGCCAAGGGGGCCTCGCTCACGCCATTGAGGAAATCCTGCCCGCCGATCGCCAGGTTCCACCGGTACGCCCGGGCGTTCAGGTCGATCGCGTTGGGATTGGTCACGTCGAAATCGAACTGGAGCGATACCCCCTCGAAATCCATATCGGTGAGCCGTACCGAACGGTACTCGACCTTGGGTTCCTGCACGGCTTTCTGCAGCAGGGAGGCACAACCGGCCGACAGGAGAGCGACGGTCGTCAAAGAGAGAAGTAGGGTGTTTCGCATGGGGATAAAGTACGATATCAATCCCCCAACGCCTTCCCCATCGCATCCAGTACCCGATGCAGGTCGGGCGGATGCAGGTCGCCGATGACGGCCGTGCGGAAGGTGCCGGTTTCGGGGATGACTCCGGGATAGATGGTGATGCCTTCGGCCAACAAAGCGTCGTGGAAGGGGCCGAACCCGTGCGGAAGCCGGTCCAGATGCCAAGCGGCCAGGATCTGCGACTCCCATCCGTCCGGTGTGAACCGGCGGAATCCCATGGCCTCCATGCCCTCGCGCAGGATGCGGTAGTTCCCGGTGTACCGTCGGTGGCGGGCTTCCACCCCCTCGGCTTCCGTTTCCAGCAGGGCTTGCCGGAACGCGTACACGATGGGCACCGGCGGGGTGAACCGCAGCTGACCCGTGGTGCGCAGCCCCTTCCACTGGGCCCCCACATCCAGATACAGACTCCGGGCCTCGATGGAGGCCAGCTCCTCGGTGCGGTCGGCACGGAACAGTACGAAGGCCAGGCCCGCCAACCCCTGCAACCCCTTGTTGGAAGACGATGCCAGATAATCCACAGGTACCGCTTCGAAATCGTACGGCCAGGCTCCGAAGGTGCTCATGGCATCCACCAACACGCGAACGTTGCGGGCTTGTGCCACAGCAGTGTATTCGGCCAAGGGATTGAGTACACCGGTGCTGGTTTCGTGGTGAACGACCGCCATATGCGTACAAGCGGATATATCAAGCGCCCGTGCTATCTCCTCGGCGGAGGGCGGGGCACCGAACTCCCCTATGGTCACGGTTTCGATACCCAGGCGCCGGGCGATGTCGCGCATGCGGAACCCGTAGCTGCCGTTGGTGACCACCAACAGGCGGCCGTTCCGCGGCACGGCCGACCCGATCATGGCTTCCACCGCTCCGGTACCGCTGGCGGCGAACAAGGCCGCATGATATCGGCCGGCCGGATCGGCCAGTGCTTCGAGCCGGCCCACGCACTCCTTCAGGACGTCGCCGAAGGCGTATTCGCGCGGGCAGATGTCGGCCACCCAGGCGGCGCGTTTGACGGCCTCGGAGGTGGTGCCGGGACCCGGATTGAGCAAGATGGGGCGGTTCATGAAGGCGGTTTTCTGATCGGAGGGGGACGCGGTGGGCCGACCCAGATCGGCGCGGGCGCCGGTGCGCACCCGGACTTCGAGAAAGACGGGGCCTTCGGCCTCGGTCCAGGCGGCCAGGGCCGTATCGAGCGCGGCTTCGGTGTCCACCCGCTCGGCACGGCGGTAGCCAAGGGCCCTGGCCACGGCCGGCAGGTCGATGCGGTCGGCCACAGTGGGTTGCCCGCCCACGGAATCGTGGGCCGCGTTGTTGAGTACGATGTGCCGGAAACCGGCGGGCGCCCCGGTACCGATGAGGGCCGCACCCCCCAGGTGCATGAGGAAGGCCCCGTCGCCGTCCAGGCAGCACACGCGCCCATCCGGCCGGGCCAGGGCCAGCCCCAGCGCGATCTGGGAGGCGTGCCCCATGCCTCCCACAGTCAGGAAATCCCGGTCGTGCGGCTCGCCCCGGCGCACGCGGTGCTCGAACACCTCCCGCGAGGCCATGCCGGTGGTGGCCACAACGGGCAGGTCGGCGGGCAGCCGGTCGAGGATGCGCGCGATGGCCGCCTCGCGGGTCATGAGCCCGGCCGGTTCGTCGATGGCCGGCGCCCGATAGGGGCCGAACGTGTCCTTCCGTACCAGAAGGGCTACCGGACCCGACCGACGCCGGGCCGTTTCCAACAGATCCTTCAACTGGGTCCGTGCCGTTTCCGGCTCGGGCGACAGCACCTGGTACGGCACATCGACGGAGTCCAATACGGCCGGTGTCTGCCGACCCATGGCCACATGCTGGGGTTCGTCTTTCACGCCGGGTTCGCCCCGCCACCCGATCACGAGCAGCAGGGGAATGCCGTACACGGCCGGGTCGGCCAGGGACGTGAGCGGATTGACGGTATTGCCCAATCCCGAATTCTGGAGATAGACCAAGGGGATATCGCCCGTGGCCAGATGATGCCCGATGGCCAGGGCCACGGCTCCGCCCTCGTTGGCGGCGATGTGGTCGGTACCCGATGCGGTGAAGACGGCGTTGAGCGACTTGAGCAACGAATCGGGCACACCGGCCGTGAACCGTACCCCGGCCTGCTGCAGCCAACCGGCGAAGGCCTGGGGATCAAGCATGGTCGGGCGGCAAGATGGTGAGGATGTCGCGGATGGGCATGCAGGCCGCCTCGGCCTCGGCGGCGCGGCCGTGGCGGAGGATGGTCTCGGCCGTGGATTTCATGGCCGGAAAGGCGCTCCGCAGCAGGTGGTTCGCATAAATGACCAGGGAGAAACCCGCTTCGATGAGCGCTTCTTCCGTTATATGCGGATAAGCGGATGGAACTGCCACCACAGGCACCTGCACGGCCCGCTCCCGGTAGTGGCGCATGAAGGCGAGCACTTCGGAGGGGTCCTTGCGGCGGCTGTGGATCATGAGGGCGTCGGCCCCGGCGGCCACATAGGCATCGGCCCGCATCAGGGCATCTTCCATGCCTTGGTCGGCGATGAGGCTCTCAAGACGGGCGATGATCATGAAATGGGGGGTGACCTGGGCCTTCTTGCCGGCGGTGATCTTGGCGGCGAAAACGGCGGGATCCTCCAGGGTCTGGGTCATGTCCGTGCCGAAGAGGGAGTTCCGCTTGGCCCCGGTCTTGTCCTCGATGATGACGGCCGAAACACCCAGACGCTCCAATTGCCGCACCTGCAGGGCGAAATGCTCGGCGGGTCCGCCGGTGTCGCCGTCCAGGATGATGGGTTTGGTGGTCACGTCCAGGATGTCGTTGATGGTCTGCATCCGGGAGGTGCGGTCCACATATTCGGTATCGGGTTTGCCCTTGGCGGTGGAATCGGTGAGGGAGCTGACCCAGATGGCGTCGAATTCGCGGCGCTCGGTGTCGGTTTCGATGCGGGTCTCCTCCACGATGAGGCCCGACAGGCCGTTGTGGGCTTCCAGCACGCGGACCAAGGGCCGTGCGGCCAGCAGGCGCCGCAGCATGCGCAGGCGGATGTCGGGCGTGGTACCGATCTCGCGCAGGGCGTCGCGCAGGCCGGTGGAGGAGATGCCTTCGGTGTAGGGCGGTTCCACCAGTTCGCCCCCCCATTCGGCCAGCACACGAATCACCTGCTCGCGCACCTGGCGTTGGGGACCCGTCTTCCAATCATCTCCATGCACCACGAAATCCGGCTTCAGGGTGCGGAGGTTCTCCGTGTAATCGAGGGTGGGTTGGGGAATGACCCGTGCCACCCCTTTGATGTTCTCCAGGATGGTGCGACGTTCCTCATAGGAGAGGAAGGGTACGCGGGAGTAGCGGCCCACCGCTTCGTCCGACAGCAACCCCACAGTGACCTCACCCAGCGCGCGGGCGGTTTCGATGATATGGATGTGGCCGTGGTGGATGATATCCGTGCCCATCCCGACATAAACGTGCTTCATAGACCCTCAAACTACGGGATTTTCCGGCTATCATCGGGTATGGAAGCACCGGTTCGTACGGCCCTCATCCTGGCCGCGGGGCGCGGCACCCGCTTGCGCCCCCTCACGCACGACATCCCCAAAGGGCTGCTGCCTCTGGGTGGCGAACCCATTCTGGGCCGCAGCATCCGCCTCCTGCGGGAGCGGGGGGTGGACCGCATCGGGGTGGTGACGGGTCACCTCGCGCACCGGTACGAAGCCCTGGCCGAGGTGTGGGGCATCACCTGCCTCCACAACCCGGAATACGCCACCACGGGCAGCCACCGCAGCGCTGAGGTCGGGGCGGCTTTGGTGGCGGGGCATCCCTTCCTGCTGCTCGAATCCGATCTGGTGTATCACGGATCGGCCCTAGACCGGCTCCTGCATCACCCGGGTACCGATGTGGTACTCACCAGCGGACCCACCCACTCCGGCGACGAAGTCTGGGTGGAAGCGCATCACGGGCACCTTCAGGCCCTCTCGAAACGGCGGGAGGAGCTGGGTCGCGCGCCCGTCGGGGAATTGGTGGGCATCTGGAAACTGGGGGGCGGTGCGCTGCTGGAAACCCCGGGCGGGCCGGACGAGGAATACGAACAGGTGCTGGCCCGGCGCTCGCGGGTCCGCCCCATCGCCATCGCGCATGCGGAGGACCTGGCCTGGGGCGAGATCGATACCGAGGACCATCTCCGCCGTGTGGAGCGGGAGGTATGGCCAAAATTGCAGGAGTCTCGGCCGGACATTTGACAGGTAGTCGTTTTTTTTTTATCGTGATCGAAAACATAGCATTCCTGCCATGTCCCTCATGCGACTCCTATCACTTCCAATTATCGGATTCCTCCTTACCACAAGTTTGGGTTCGGAAACCATTCAAGCACAATCCATTCGATTGAAGGAA
>JANJTJ010000013.1 GCA_024711145.1 Balneolales bacterium | reverse complement strand
CGCATGGTGCGGATGGGCGGCATAGACCGGTTGCCCTTGCTGTGGAACGTGATCCGGGGCGACATGGCCTGGTGGGGTCCGTCCTTGCGCACGCGTTCGGAGGCCGAGCGCCTGTACCGGGCGGCGCCGTGGACCTACAAGCTTTTTGCCGCCCGGCCGGGGTTCACGGGGGCGGCGGGTCCGACCCCGGGGTACCTGGACAGCACGGCCGCCGCTGTGGAGATCGCCCGCGTGGAGCTCCGGCGGATGATGTTCAGATGACGGCTGACGGCCTACGGCTGACGGCTGACGGCAATCAGACGTGCAGCAGGCGTTCGGCGGTGTCGCGGTCGATGCCGAGGGCGGTATAGGCGCCCAGGGTTTCCTCGACCGGATAGGGCACGCGGAAGGGGGTCCAGGTGAAGGCGGTGGTATCGAACAGGCCGTAGGCGGCCCGCAGGTCGCCGTCGCGGTTTTGGCCGATGGCGCCCGGATTCATCACATAGCGCATGCCTTTTTCGACGCCGAAGACGCCCAATTCGGCCGCTACGACGCTGGGGATATGGGTATGGCCGACGAACACGATATCGTGGGGCACCTGACCGAGCACCTGCCGGCATTTGACGGCCGAGTTGAGGTAGTTCCAGCGTTCGGGTTGCACGGGGCTGGCGTGGGTGAAGATGAGGCGTAGGCCGTCGGTTTCGAGTTCCCGGGTGAGCGGGAGGTCGCGCAGGTAGGCGAGTTGGTCGGGGCCGAGGAGCTCGCGGGTGCGGATGATGAGCGAGCGGTTGGGCTCTCGGAAGTGGTCTGCCGGCATGTGGCCGTTGACGCCGGCGTCGTGGTTGCCTTCCACGCAGGGGATGCCGCGGGAACGGATGAGCTCGATGACGGCGGCGGGTTCGGGTCCGTAGCCGACCAGGTCGCCCAGGCAGTAGATGGCGTCGGGTTTCTGGCGGTCGATGTGGGCGAGCACGGCTTCGGTGGCCGGTCGGTTGGCGTGAAGGTCGGAAATGAGGGCGATGCGCACGGTGGAAGGTACGGCGGTACTACGGTACGTCGGTACGTCGGTAGTGGGGTGCTACATGCGGACGACGGTGACGCCGGGGCCGCCGTGGTCCCAGGGGGCGTCGTCGTAGGCGAGGATGCCGGGGCGTTTCTGCAGGTATTGGCGGGTGAGGTTGCGCAGGATGCCGTCGCCTTTGCCGTGGAGGATGTCCACGGTGCCCAGGCCGGCGGCCACGGCGCGGTCGAGGAAGCGCTCGAGCTCGGCCATGGCGGCGTCGCCCCGTTTGCCGCGCAGATCCAGGGTGGTTCTGGGCAGGGCGTCGGCGGTAGGGTCGAAGTTGAGCACCACGGTTACCGGTTTCCGATCTTCGGTTTTCGGTTTTCCGACCGTCGGTTCCAGGTTCTTGAGGGGGGTTTTCACCCGAAGCCCGTTGATGGAGACGTAGGCCGTTTTCCCGTCGATCTCCAGCAGTTCCCCTTCGGATTCGGTGCCCTTCAGGCGGACCCACTCCTTGAGTTTGGGGTTCAGGGTTTGGGGTTTGGGGTCCGATTTGACTGCCACCGGTTCCGGTTCATCTGCTAAAACCGGTTCGTCGGGATTCTGACTATGAACCCCGGACTCCAAACTCCGAACCGCTTCCCGGGCTTTTTTGATGGCCGCCTTGCCGGCCCCGCTGGCGCGGAGTTCCTCGACGGTGCGTTCGATGGTGCGGGCCGCATCGGTGACCATATCCTCGAGCTGGCGCAGGGTTTTGGCGCGGATGCGGTCGCGCTCGCGGGTGAGGCCTTCGAGCTTCTCGCGGTAGGTACGGGCCAGGGTTTCGGATTCGCGCAGGCGTTGGTCCAGCTCCAGGCTTTTGTCGCGCGCGGCGGTGGCATCGCGTTCGAAGGCGGCGATGAGCGATTCGAGTTGGTCGCGTTGGCCGCCCAACAGGCCCCGGGCCGTATCGGTGACCGATTGGGGCACGCCGATGCGGCGGGCGATCTCGAAGGCGTAACTGCTGCCGGGTATGCCTTTGCGGAAGCGGTAGGTCGGTTTGAGGGCGGCGGTATCGAACTCCATGCTGCCGTTCACGAGGCCGGCACGGGCATGGGCGTACACTTTCAGTGCGCCGTGGTGGGTGGTCACCACCAGGCGGTCTCCCCGCTCGAGCAACTGTTCCATCAGGGCCTGGTAGAGCGCGGTGCCTTCCTCGGGGTCGGTGCCGGAGGCGGCCTCGTCGATCAACGTTAGTCGTTTGTGGGTTGTGGTTTGTTGTGTTTCACCACGAACCACCAACGACGAACCACCAACCACTTCGCGGATCCAGGTGAGGCGGCCGGAGAAGGTGGACAGGTCGTTCTCGATGCTCTGGTCGTCGCCCAGGTCCACATTGAGGCCGGTGTACACGGGCAGGCGGCTGCCTTCGGCGGCCGGAAAGGCGAACCCGCACTGGCTCAGATACACGGCCAGACCCACAGTCTTGAGGGCCACCGATTTGCCGCCCGCGTTGGGACCCGTGATGATGAGGCCGCGTTCGTCGGGCTCGAGGGCCAGGTCCAGGGGCACCACGTCGGCCGTCAGGTTCGGATTCCGTGCCCGGATGAGGATGATGCGGTCGTCGCGGGCGATTTCCGTGGGAAAGCCGTCCCAATCCACACAGCGTTTGGCGATGGCCCGCATGAGGTCCAGCTCGCCGAGCAACTGCTGGTTGCGGTCCAGCGCGGCCCTATGTTCCCGCACCAAGGCGGTGAGGATGCGCAGCAGGCGGTCGATCTCGCGCAGTTCCTCGGCCTCGAGGCTGCGGATGTCGTTGTTGATATGCAGCACCTCGGCCGGTTCCAGGTACACGGTCTGGCCGGTGGCGGAGGTGTCGTGGATGAACCCGGCCAGGTGCCGTTTGTGCTCGGCGCGCACGGCCAACACCATGCGGCCGTTGCGGAGCGAGGGCTCCGATTCGGCCAGGATGCCGTCTTTGGAGGCCTGCCGCTGGATGCGCTGCAGCACGGCCCGCAGGTCCTGGCGGCGGGTGACCAGGCTGCGGCGGATGCGGCCGAGCTCGGGCGAGGCGTTGTCGCGCACCAGGCCGGTGTCGGTGAGCACCTCCAGGATGGCTTCCTCGAGGGGTTTGAGGGGGACGAGGCCGGCCGTGACGGCGGCGACCTGCGGGTAGCGGTCGGCACGGGTGCGGAACCAGGCCTGCGTGCGCCGGGCGGCGAAGGCGGTCTGCCACACGCGCAGCAGGGCGTCGGCATCGAGCACGGTGCCTTCGGGCCGGGCCCGTTGCAGGGCCGGGCGGATGTCGGGCAGCTCGGGCCAGGGCAAGGCATCGCCGAAGCGGAGGTGGTCCATCCATTCGGCCGTGCGTGCCAGCCGCAGCCGCACGGTGTCGGGGTCGGCCGAAGGGGTCAGCTCGTCGAGCAATTCGCGGCCCCGGGGCAAGGCGCAGCGCTCCCGCACGGACTCCCGGATGGGGCCGTATCCCAGTTTCAGGGGTGCTTCGGCGGGAATCAGACGCATGCGCCAAGATACGGGGCGTATCTTCCGGCCATGAACCGATTGGAAGCATTCCGGGCCCGGCGGGCCGAACAGAACAACAAGGTCCTGGCGCTCGACCACCTGGGCGTGAAGCGGTTTTTCAACCTGGACCACAACACCTACCAGGACGGGGCGCTCAGCGGCAAGCAGAAAGAGCTGCTCGGGCTGGTGGCTTCGGCCGTGCTGCGCTGCAACGACTGCATCGACTACCACCTGGAGCAGTGCGCCAAAGCCGGCCATACCCATGCCGAAATCGTGGACGCCCTCAACGTGGCCCTGGTGGTGGGCGGCAGCATCGTGATCCCCCATTTCCGCCACGCCGTGGAAACCCTCGAATTCCTGAAAGAAGAAGGCCTGTTGGCATGAAACGGTCCCTGCTGGTGCTGGCGGTTGTGCTCGGCACCTGCGCGGCGACGCAGGCCCAGGGCGACAGCACCTCCTATGGCGGGTTGCCGGCTTTGGGCTACACCTCCGACATGGGCTTCGTGGCGGGCGGCATCCTCACCCGGTTCGATTACGTCAGCGGGTACCGTCCCTACCGCAGCAGCCAGTACCTGAGCCTGATCTGGAGCAGCAAGGGGTTCTATGCGGTATCGGCCCAGAGCGAATGGACGCGGTTGAACCGGCTGGGGCTGCGTGCCAGCGCCGAAGTGTTCGCCACGCGCACCAACGAGGACACCTGGTTCGGCCTGGGCAACCGCACCGCCTTCGATGCCGACTCGCTCGAAGCGGGCGCCTACTACTATGAAAGCCGGAATGCGGGCCTGCGCCTGAAGGGTCGGTTGCCCGTTTTCCGTGCCGGGTACCCCGGCGCGCAACTGGATCTGACGGTAAGCGGGGAGTACCGGTACGATGCGCCGGTGGGGGGCCATGCGCCGGCCGGGGCACGGGCGGTGACCAAGCTGATCGGGGGAGTCGGGTTGTTATGGGAGAACCGGGATTCGGAGACCGACCCGAGCCGGGGCAACCGGGCCGAAGTGGAATACGCCTACCACGGCGGGCACCGGTTCGGCTACGAGCTGGTCCAGTTGGTGCCCATCCGCCTGGGGTTGCGCTGGGTGGCGGTGGCCCGGGTGGGTGGCGCGCATGTGGAAGGGCCTACGCCCTGGTACATGATGCCGGGCATCGCCGTGGAACAGGGCGGCGCGCCGGTGAACGTGCGGGGGTATGTGCTCAACCGGTTCCGTGGCAATACCGCGGCCTGGACCAACCTGGAACTGCGCACCTGGTTCTGGGAAGACCGGGAACTGAAACTGAAACTGGGTGCCCAGGTTTTCACCGATGCCGGCCGCGTGTGGATGGGTCGCATCGGAAACAACCTGACGCAGGATTGGCACCGCACCTGGGGCGGAGGATTGGCCGTTTCCCTCTTCACCCCCGATTTCATCATCCGGTTGGACCAGGGCATGAGCGAGGACATCGGCCGGTTCTACATGTCGGTGGGCCATTTTTTCTGAACCGGCCCGATCAGGACAGCAGGGCGGCCAAGGCGCCGAGCATGAGCAGCAGGTGCAGCGATTTGAGCCGGCGCGGGGCGATGCGGTCGTGCAGGTACACGCCGCCCATGGCACCCAGGAAGGAACCGACCACCAGAGGCCAGGCGGCGGCGAAATCCACATAGCCGGCGGCGTGCATGCGCAGCCAGCCGCCGAGCGAGATCACCACGATGGCCGTTTCCGAGAGCGATACCGTCATTTTATAGCTGCGTTTGAAGCCGCTGTGCAGGATGGGAACCATGAGCAAGCCGCCGCCGATGCCGGCCAGGGTGGAGATGAGTCCGCCGGCGGTGCCGGTCGCCAGGCGTTCGCCGGGGGAAAGCGGGGTTTCGTGGAAGGGCGCCGCCGGGGCGTGGGTGGCGGTGGCGGGGGCACGCAGGGTGCGGGCCAGTTTCCAGACGGATAGGATGATGATGCCGCCCACCAGGCCCGTGAACACCGGCCCCTGGAAATAGGGTGAAGCGGAAACCTGGGCGCCGAGCAAGGTGCCCAGCAGGCCGAAGGCGCCCGTCCAGATGCCGTCGCGCAGGTGGTGGGTGTCGGCCGCCCAATGCCGCAAGGTGCCGCCCAACGAGGAGGCGAAGGTGCAGAACAGGGAGGTGCCTATGGCCCACAGTTCGGGGCGGGCCACCCCCGTCTCCAGAAAAATGCGGTACAAGACCGGCGTGAAGATGAGTCCGCCGCCGATGCCGAGCATACCCGACAGGATTCCGGTGGCGGCGCCGACCAACAGCAGCAGCAGGATGAGGAGCATGGGGTACAATATCGGAAGCTATCTTCGGCCCATGGCACATCTCCGCATTTCCGTAGTCCTGGCCGGACTGCTTTTCCTGAACGCGTGTGCGGCTTCGCGGCTGCCCGCCCCTACCGCAACCGACGCCTTGCCGGCCCTCTTCGCCGATTGGGACCGGTACGACCGGCGCACCGACGACACCGGGGCCGGCACCGACAGCCTGCGGTATTTCCTGGAGCGGCTGCAGGGCATTCCGTTGGCGGGCAGCGCCTACCACGATTCCGTTTCGGCCCTGGTGCTGGACCGGGAGCTGCGCATGCGCATCGAATACCGGGAAAAGGAATATGATGTGTTGCCCCTGACCGGCTGGTGGGACCCGCACATGGGGTTCGCCGAAACAGGCAACCGCACGCGGATCCGCACCGAGGCCGACGCGAAACGCTACCTGGAGCAGTTGCAGGGATGGCCGGCCCGGAACCGGGAAGTGATACGTGCGCTGGAGCGGGGCATGGCCACCGGATTGGTGCGGAGCCGGCACTCGATTTCGGAGGCGTACCTGCGTGGTGTTTCCACCCACATCTCCGAGACGGCGGAAGCCTCGGTATGGTGGAAGCCCGTGGCGGAAGCGGCCGTGGGGGATTCGCTGAAGGCGGCCATAGCCGCGGCCATCCGCGATTCGGTGCTGCCGGCATACCGGGACCTGCATGCGTTTCTAGCGGGTCCGTACCGGGCGGCGGCCACCGAAGACCTGGGCATCGGCGCCGAGGAACGGGGTCGGCAGTTATATCGGTACCTCATCCGCCAGCACGTGACCTACGACATCAGCCCGGACAGCGTGCATGCCATCGGGACGCGGGAAGTCTCGCGCATCCGGGCGCAGATGGAACAGGTGATGCGGGAGACGGGGTTCGAGGGCGGTTTCGCCGAATTCCTACAATTCCTGCGTACCGATCCGCGGTTCTATGCCCGAACGCCGGAAGAGCTGCTGCAACGCACGGCCCTGGTGCTCAAGCGCATGGATGGGGAACTGCCCCGGCTCTTCGAAACGCTGCCACGCGAGCCCTACGGCATCCAGGCCATCCCCGATTATCTGGCACCCACAACCGCCACGGCCTACTATTCGCCCGGAGACGGACGCCAGCGGGCGGGTCATTACGCCGTGAACACCTACGACCTCGCTTCACGCCCCATCTATGAGATCGAGGCCCTGAGCTACCACGAGGCGGTTCCGGGGCACCATCTGCAGATCGCCTGGCATCGGGAACTGCAGGGCATCCCCGCCTTCCGCCGGCGCATCGCCTTCACCGCCTTCACCGAGGGTTGGGCCTTGTATGCCGAAAAGCTGGGGTATGATGTGGGCCTGTACCAGGACCCGTACTCCCGGTTCGGGCAACTCAGCTACGACATGTGGCGGGCGTTGCGGCTGGTGGTGGACACGGGCATCCATTGGTACGGCTGGAGCCGGGAGGAAGCCGTGGCCTACATGGCCGAACATTCGGCGCTGAGCCTGCACAACATCGGTTCCGAAGTGGACCGCTACATCTTCTGGCCGGGGCAGGCCCTGGCCTACAAGATGGGAGAACTTCGGATATCGGAATTGCGGCGCCAGGCCGAACGCGCCGAGGGCGACGCGTTCGATCTGAGGGCTTTCCATGCCCGGATCCTGGGCATGGGCGGCGTACCGCTGGAACTGCTGCGTTAGAGCCCGATTTCCAGGCCGAGCGTCACGAACCGCGGCATGCCCAGACGGATGCCCTGGGGACGCCGGCTCACGATGTAGCGCTCGTCGAGCAGGTTTTTGGCCGAAACCGACAGGATGGCGGGGTGGGCCAGGGGCAAGGTATAGGCCAGGTTCGCATCCAGCACGAGGTGGCCCGCCAGGGGACCGCGGCGGCCATCGGCAGAGGGCGTTTCCAGATTCAGCTCATCCCCGAATTGGTCCGATATCCAGGTCAGGTGGGCATCCAGGCGGACAGACTTCACGGGTTCCAGGCCCAGGCCGCTGGTCAGCAGGAATTCCGGAGCGTAGGGCAAGGTGTTGCCGTTGATGTTTTCCGGAGTGCCGCCGTTGTTCACGATACGGTCGCTGGCGAAGGTGGCACGGGTCCAGGTGGCCGAAGCGTCCCATTCGAGGCCGAACCCGAGGCCGGCCAGGGCGGCCACATCGGCCGAAACGGCCGCTTCAAGCCCGATATGGCGGGTTTCGCCACCGTTCACCAGGTCCACACCGGGTGCGCCGGTACCACCCGACGATTCGCTAACGGGAATGATCTGGTTCTCGAAATCCAGGTAGAAGCCGGTGAGTTCTCCAGAGAGGGCACGGCCGTCGCGCCGGAAGCCGATTTCGTAGTTCCAGCTGAGTTCGGCGTCGAGCTGCTGGGCCACGCCGTCGTTGCTGATGGCGTCTTTCACCCGGGGCGGACCGAACCCGCGGTGTACGCCGGCGAAGGCCGACCAACCGCCCGTGAAGACGTGGTTGAAGCCGATTCCCGGAATGATCTGGGTGAGTACGTCGTCTTCGATGCGGTTCACTTCGGCGTTGGCCAAACGGCGGATGTCGCGTTCATAGCGGAAATGCTCGATGCGCACACCCGGCGTAACGGTGAAGGCGTCGGTCAGGAAGATGCGGTTCTGCAGATAGGCGCTCCAGGCATGACCCGTGCGGATTTCATCTTCACGCAAGGTTCCGGAGGTCGGTCGTGCCACGGTGCCATCTATGCGTTGTTCGTAGGCGCGTTCGAACAGGTAACGCACACCCAAATCCAGTTCATGGCGCAGACCGCCCAGGTCCATATTGGCCGAGAAGCGGGGTTCCACGCCAGCCACTTCGAATTGGCGGTTCCGGTTGCCGGTCTGGTTCCGGAAGTACAGGTCGCCCAGGGTGCGTACATAGGTGGTACCCGGATTCGGTGCGGTGTGGAATTCCTGACGCGACCAATTGCGGGTGGTGGTATAGCCGAAAACCGTGGTTTTCAGGCGCACATCGGGCGACCAGAAGTAATCATGCACCAAGCTGGCCGAATAGCGGCGGATGGCGAGGGCGTCGTCGGGTGCGGGATGGGTGTAATCGAAATCGCCCGAATCATACATGCCCTGGGAAATGCCCACATAGGTGGAATTGGAGGTTTCGTCGTACACGCCGAGCTTGAAGCCGAGCACGGAGTTGGGAGCCAGCACGAGGCGCAGTTTGGCGTTGAGATCGTGGATCCCGTAATCCAGGATGCCCACGCCGGCACCCGATTTGCGCAGGTACCCGATGTGGTAGCCCACGTTGCCTACGGTGGAGCCGTGGGAGAAGAGTCCGGTGAAGAAGGCGTCGGCCCCGCCACGGAGCCGGACGGAGGTGGTGGGCTCGGCCGGCGGATTCGCGGTCCGGTAGTTCACCACACCACCGAAGGTCTGGGGACCGAACAGGATGGAACCGGACCCTTTGAGCACTTCCACCCCGCTCATGCGGTCGATGGTGGGCGTGTAGTACATCTCGGGTTCGCCGTAGGGTGCCAAAGACACCGGAATGCCGTCTTCCAACATGAGCACCGTGCGGGAGCGGTCCGGGTCCAGGCCACGTACCCCGATGTTCATCCGAAGGCCCAGCCCCTCCTCCTCGACCACGTGCAGACCGGAGACCTTGCGGAAGATTTCGCCACCGGTGAGCGGCGAAATGGCCCTCAGATCGGCCGAAAGCAGTACCGACCCGCTGCCGGGCAGGCGGGATAGGCGTTCGCGGGTGCCCACCACCTCCACCTGGGCCATGTCGGCCGTGCGGATGGAATCGGCGGGTTGAAAGGAAAACGTCAGCAGAAGGGCGAGAGCGAGAAACATGGTAGGTGGTGGGTGGTGGGAAAAGTTCTGAGTTCTGGGTTCGGGGTTTGGGGTTCTGGGTTCCCTAAACCCCAAACACCGAACTCCAAACCCATAACCTCTTAACAAGACTAAATCCAAATTACGAAGTATGACCTCGGGATCGCCACCCCTTTTTCACCCGACCCAGGACTCAGGTCTATCTATCTTCCAACATGATTCATGTGATCGGAGCCGGCATATCGGGCCTGACGGCGGCCGTACGGCTCCAGCGGGCCGGAACCGAGGTGGTGGTTTGGGAACGGGCCGACCGGCCCGGTGGAGCCGTGGCGACGGTCCGCCAGGGCGGGTGGCGCTTCGAACGCGGGCCCAATTCCCTGCAGCTGAGCCACCCCGCCCTGGCGGACTTCGTCGCCCGATCGGGCCTGGAACAGGCCCGATTGACGGCCGACCGTGCGGCCGCCCGCCGCTACGTAGTGGCCGGCGGGCGGCCCGTGGCACTGCCCTCCTCGCCCTGGGGGGCGGTCTCCACACCGCTGCTGCCCTTGGCGGCCAAACTCCGCGTCCTTCGCGAACCCTGGGTACCCCGCCGTACCGGCTCGGGCGCCGAGTCGGTGGGCGACATGGTCCGCCGCCGCCTGGGTGCCGACGTGCTCGAAGCCCTGGTGGACGCCATGGTGGGTGGCATTTTCGCCGGCGACCCCGACCGCCTGGATGTGCGCTACGCGCTGCCCAAGTTGTGGCGCCTCGAGCAGGAACACGGTTCCTTCATCCGCGGCGCCTTCGCCAAGAAGAAGACGGGTCCCTCCTCCACCATCATCTCCTTCGAAGACGGCCTGGCCCAGCTTCCCGAAACCCTGGCCGCGGAATTGGGCCCGAACCTGCGCCTGGGCACACCGGCCCTCATCGAGCGGGACGGTTCCGCATTCCGGGTGAACGGGGAGCCTGCCGAACGGATCCTCGTAACGGCCCCGGTGCCGGCCTGGCCTTCGCTTTTCGGTAGCGGAATCGACACTTCCGCCCTACCCACCATGACCTACGCGCCTGTGGCCACCGTTTCGTTCGGGTTCCGGAAAACGGATGTGCTGCATCCGGCCGACGGTTTCGGCCTGCTGGTTCCCCGGCGCGAACGGCTCGACATCCTCGGCACCCTTTTCCCCAGCACCATCTTTCCGGGTCGGGCGCCCGAGGGTCACCACCTGCTCACCACCTTCGTGGGGGGCATGCGGAACCCGGAACTGGTCGGCTTGGATGAGGAGGCCCTGACCGCGCTGGTGCTGAGGAATCTGGACGGGCTGCTCGGCCTGGAAGGATCGCCCGTAGCAAGCTGCATCACCCGGTGGCCGGCGGCCATCCCTCAGTATGATATGGAGCACGAACGCTTCCTGCTTGATTTGGAAACCTTCGAGCGGAACCACCCCGGCCTGCGCTTCCAAGGCAATTTCCGGGGCGGCATCGGGTTGGACAGCTGTCTGAAGAACGCGTTGGAAGCATGAACCGCACCATATGCATCGTGGGAGCCGGGTGGCTGGGCCGCCAGGTGGGCAGCGCCTTGCTCGAAGACGGGTGGCGCGTGGTTGCCACCACCACCCGCGAGGCCCGGGAAGCCGAGTTGGCGGCCTTGGGCTTCGAACCGATGCGCTACCGCATCGGCGAGTCCCCCCTGCCCGACGCCGACGCCCTGCTCGTCGCCGCCTCCGCCTCGGCCTGCATCCCGTGGCTGTCCACGCCACCCGCATCGGCTCCCCGCCGCCTCATCCATATCTCCACCACCTCCGTGTACGACGGCCTGCACGGTGCCCTCACCACCGATGCCGTGGTACCCGGTGTGCCGCCCGAGGGCTCGGAGCAGCGGTTCAGTCCGCACTCCAAGGTCACCATCGCCGACCTCATCCGCCTGGAGGGCCTCTTCCACACCCTGGCGCCCGGCCGCTGCCTCACCTTGCGCTGCGGAGGCCTGGTGGGGCCGGGCCGCGAGGCGGGCAGGCTCTTGGCCGGACGCACCGGCGTACGCGATCCCGAGAGCGGGGCGGCCGTCTCCCCGGCGGACCTGATCACCCGCCACATCCGGGAGTGGCTTGCGGCCGATCTGCCGGGCGCCGTGCGCAACGCGGTATTGCCCGGTACCGGAACCCGCCGCGCATACTACACGGCCGCCGCCCGGGCCTTGGACCTGCCCGAACCCGCATTCGCGCCGCAGACCGCACCGCCGCGCCACATCCTGCCCTGAGCGCACGATTCCTGTTTGCGAAGGGCTCGGTTGTGCCCGTATATTTCCGGACTCTGACCCAATCGCAGATTTTTCCCTATCTCCCCGTGGATACGATCAGTTTCAAAACCTACTCCGCCAAAGCCGGCGACATCCAGAAAAAATGGGTGTTGGTCGATGCGGAAGGCCAAACCCTGGGCCGCCTGGCCTCCAAGGTAGCCGCCATTCTCCGTGGCAAAACCAAGCCCACCTTCACGCCGCACATGGACATGGGCGACAACGTGATCGTGATCAACGCCGAGAAGATCGTGCTCACGGGCAAGAAGATGACCGACAAGCAGTACTTCCGCCACACGGGTTACCCGGGCGGGGTGAAACTGAACACGCCGGAAGGGTTGCTGGAGAAATTCCCCACCCGCCCGGTCGAATACGCCGTGAAAGGCATGCTGCCGAAGGGTCCCCTCGGCCGCGCCCAGCTGCGCAACCTGCGGGTATATGCCGGCAGCGCGCATCCGCATGAAGCCCAACAACCCGAACTGATCACGCTCTGATTCCGATGGCACAAATGAACGCAATCGGCCGTCGCAAGACCTCCACCGCCCGGGTGTACATGAAACCCGGCAAAGGTGACGTGGTCATCAACGGCCGCCCGCTGGAAGTGTACTTCCCGCTGGCCTCCCACCAGAACATCGTGATGCAAGCGCTCCGGGTAACCGAGAACGAAGGCAAATTCGACATGAAAGTGACGGTTGCCGGTGGCGGCATCTCCGGCCAGGCCGGTGCCATCTCCCTGGCCGTAGCCCGTATTCTGGACGAATACAACAACGAATTGCATGGTGTGCTGAAAGCCAACCGCCTGTTCACCCGAGACGACCGTATGGTCGAGCGGAAGAAATACGGCCAGCCGAAAGCCCGCAAACGCTACCAGTTCTCGAAGCGTTGATCCTTTCGAAGAAGGGCCCGGGGAGGGCCCTTCTTTTTGTCCACCCACCTCCCCGAAACCCATCCCACATGCGCCGCGACCCGCGGGCGGGTGTGTCCGGCCCAACCGCCGGATCCGACCCCGGGGCAGACCGGCGCAGAGGCCCAACACCGATACCATCATGGCACAAGCCGTACCAGTAGAAGCCCTGCTTCAAGCGGGCGCCCATTTCGGGCACCTTACCCGCCGTTGGAATCCGAAAATGCGTGAATTCATCTTCATGCAGCGCAACGGAATCCACATCATCGACCTCAAGAAGACCCATGTGCTGCTCCAGGAAACCCTGGACGCCATCGGCAAAGTGGCCCGTACCGGCAAGAAGATCCTCTTCGTCGGTACCAAGAAACAGGCCCAGGAGATCATCCGCAACGAAGCCATCCGCTGCGGCATGCCCTTCGTGACCGACCGTTGGCTGGGCGGCATGCTCACCAACTTCTCCACCGTGCGCAAGAGCATCTCCCGCATGGAAGAGATCGCCACCATGAAAACCGACGGCACCTACGAGCAGATCACCAAGAAAGAGCGCCTCATGCTCGATCGCGAGCGTGAAAAGCTGGAGAAAGTGCTCGGCGGTATCTCCAACATCTCCCGCCTGCCCGGCGCCCTCTTCGTGGTCGACATCGTGAAAGAGAGCATCGCCATCCAGGAAGCCCAGCGCCTGAACATCCCGATCTTCGCCATCGTGGACACCAACTGCGATCCGGACATCCCGGATTACATCATCCCGGCCAACGACGACGCCGCCAAAGCCATCCAGCTGATCACGGCCAACGTGGCCGACGCCATCATCGAGGGCCTGGCCGAGCGCGACACCCTGGAAGAGGAGCAAGCCGCTCTGGAAGCCATGGAAGCCGCCACCAAAACCGAAGCCGGCGAAGCCGCCCCCACCGAAGACGGGCAGCGCCGCCGCCGCACGCGTTCCCGCAACCGCAACTGATCCCCACCATGGAAATCTCCGCATCCGCCGTCAAACACCTCCGCGACATCACGGGGGCCGGTATGATGGACTGCAAGAAAGCGCTCGCCGAAACCAACGGCGACGTGGAAGCCGCCATCGAATACCTCCGCAAGAAAGGCCAGAAGGTCTCCGACCAACGGGCCGACCGCGACGCCAACCAAGGCCAAGTGGTGACCATCATCTCCGCCGACAAGAAGAAAGCCGTAGCCCTCGAACTGAACTGCGAAACCGATTTCGTAGCCCGTTCCGAAGATTTCACGGCCGCCGCCAACGGGTTCGCCCAAGTGGCCTTCGATCAGGAAGTGGCCGATGTGGACGCCCTGAAAGCCCTGGCCTGGAACGGCCTGGCCATCTCCGAGCATATCAAGTCCCTCGTGGGCAAGATCGGCGAGAAGATCGACATCAGCCGGGTTCATCTGGTCAAATCGAAAGGCGCCATCCTCTCCTACATCCACCCGGGCAACGGTTTGGCCGTGCTTGTGGATTTCACGGGTGAAGTGGCCGAGGAAGTGGGCAAAGACGTAGCCATGCAGATCGCCGCCATGAACCCCATTGCCGTGCGCAAAGAGGAAGTGGACGCCACCGTGCTGCAGAAAGAGCTCGAGATCGCCAAAGAACAGCTGATCAACGAAGGCAAAGCGGCCGACATCGCCGAAAAAGCCGCCCAAGGCAAACTCCGCCGCTTCTACGAAGAGCGGGTGTTGCTCGAGCAGAAGTTCGTGAAAGACGGCTCGCTCACCGTGCGCGAATACCTGGCTTCGGCCAAGGCGCCCGATGTGGCCGGTTTCACACGTCTCCAACTTGGAGCCGCCTGAGTTCTTTCCTACCATCAAGGCTACCGGATTCCGGTAGCCTTTTTTTTTGACCACCACCCGTCTCCGCATGGCATCCTACAAACGCATCCTTCTGAAACTGAGCGGCGAATCCCTCCTGGGCGAACAAGGTCACGGCATCGACGGCCGCATGTTGGACCTTTATGCCGAAGAAATCCGCCAGGTGAACAACGCCGGTGTCCAGATCGCCATCGTGATCGGGGGAGGCAACATCTTCCGCGGGGTGAAAGGCGCCACCCAGGGCATGGACCGCGTGCAGGCCGATTACATGGGCATGCTGGCCACCGTCATCAATTCCATGGCCCTGCAAGACGCCCTCGAACGCCGGGGCGTGCAAACCCGCCTGCTCACCGCCATCCGCATGGAGCAGATCGCCGAACCCTTCATCCGCCGCCGGGCCCAGCGCCACCTGGAAAAGAACCGCGTGGTCATCTTCGGTGCCGGTACCGGCAACCCCTACTTCACCACCGACACCGCCGCTTCGCTGCGAGCCATCGAAATCGAGGCCGATGTGATCCTGAAGGGTACCCGGGTGGACGGCATCTACGACAAGGATCCCGAAAAACACACCGATGCCGTCAAATTCGACTCCATCTCCGGCGACGAAGTGCTGCGCCGCCGCCTCAACGTGATGGACCTCACCGCCTTCACCCTCTGCCGCGACAACCAGACTCCCATCATCGTGTTCGACATGAACACCCCCGGCAACCTGCTCAAGCTCGTTCAAGGCGGGCCGGTGGGAACCGTGGTGACCTGGGACTGATGGCATGCGTGTTCCTCCGGTAGCGGTCGGGCTGGTGGTCACCGCCGGCATCTGGGCCCTGGCCCGATGGGTGCCCGAGGCCACCTACCGCATGCCCGGCCATGCCGTGCTGGCCGGTGCCGTACTGGCCGCCGGCTGCTGGACGGCAATCAAAGGTGTCATGGATTTCCACCGCCACAAGACCACGGTGAATCCGCTTCAACCCGAAAAAGCCACCACCCTGGTGGTCGATGGCATCTACCGCTACAGCCGCAACCCCATGTACCTGGGCATGGCCCTGGTGCTGGGCGGTTGGGTCGTATGGCAGAGCAACCTGCTGGGTTGGCTGGGGTTGCCCGCCTTCGTGCTGTGGATGAACCGCATGCAGATCGCCCACGAGGAAACGGCCTTGCGCGCCAAGTTCGGCCCCGCCTTCGACGCCTACGCCGCCCGCGTGCGCCGCTGGGTGTGAGCCGAATAAGAGTCGCATTCGGCTCATGGCCTCCCCGTTTGTCCGTATTTTCCCGGTTCACCCATTCCGAGACCGCCATGTTGCCCGAGTTACAAGAATATCTGGATAACGCCGAATTGGAGATGCAGGAAGCCATCGACTTCCTCAAACGCGAACTCTCCCACCTGCGCGCCGGCAAAGCGCATCCGGCCTTGCTGGACGGGATCCGGGTCGAATACTACGGCGCCTCCACGCCCCTGTCGCAGATGTCGAGCGTGACCGCCCCCGAAGCCCGCCTGTTGGTGGTGCAACCGTGGGACAAATCCGCCATCGGGGCCATCGAAAAAGCCATCATGGCTTCCGGCCTGGGGCTGAACCCGAACAACGACGGCCAACTCATCCGCATCCCCCTTCCCATCCTGTCGGAAGAACGCCGGAACGACCTGGTGAAATTGGCCAAACACACGGCCGAAAACGCCCGTGTCTCGATCCGCAACGCCCGCCGCGATGCGAACGAGCACATCAAGACCGCTGTCAAGAAACACTCCTTGCCCGAAGATTCCCGCTTCGCCGCTGAAGATGCCGTTCAGAAACTCACGGACAAACACATCCATGAGGTGGACGAATTGCTGAAGCACAAGGAGAAGGACATCCTGACGGTCTGAGTCGGTGTACCTCGCGGAACTGGAACTGCAGGGCTTCAAAAGCTTCGCGCAGAAGACCCACATCTCCTTCGACAGCGGCCTGACGGCCATCGTCGGGCCCAACGGGTGCGGCAAATCCAACATTGTGGATGCGTTGCGCTGGGCTTTGGGCGAGCAGCGGCCCACTCTGCTGCGATCGGCGGCCATGGCCAACGTGATCTTCAACGGCACGGCCAACCGCAAGGCCCTGGGCATGGCGGAGGTGTCGGTCACCATCCACAACAACCGGGGCATCCTACCTACCGAGTACCGGGATGTGACCATCACACGGCGGCTCTACCGCAACGGCGACAGCGAGTACCTGCTCAACCGGGTCCCTTGCCGCCTCAAGGACATCGTGGACCTCTTCATGGATACGGGCATGGGCTCCAACGCCTATTCCGTGATCGAGCTGAAGATGGTGGAGGAAATCCTCACCGACAAGAACAACGACCGGCGCCGGTTGTTCGAGGAAGCGGCCGGCCTGACGAAATACAAGGAACGGCGCAAGCAGACCCACCGGAAACTGGAAGAGACGCGGGGCGACCTGCGCCGGGTGGAAGACCTGCTGGTGGAAATCCGCAAGAAAGCCCGGTCGTTGCAGATCCAGGCCGGCAAGGCCCAGCGGGCGCGGGAATACGGAGCCCAGTTGCGGCAATTGGACCTGGCCCTGGGAAAGCATGAGTATGAATCGATCAAGGGGGAATTGGGTCCGCTCCTGGAGCGCATCGTACATGCCGAACAGGAGAAAGCGGACCTGAACCGCCAGACGGAAACCCTGGAAGCCCAGGCTGCGGCCCTGCAGGAGACCCTGGAAGCCCGTGAGCGTGCGGTGGACGAGGCCCAGCGCGAGGTGAACCGCATGTTCGCGCGCATCAAGGAAGCGGAGACCGCCATCCGCATCGCCGAGGAGCGGATCAGCAGCGAGGAGCATGTGATCCGCCAGTTCGAGCAGGACGTGGCCCAGAGCGAAGCCGAGCTGAAAGAGTGGAAGAAGAAGGCGGCCGAAGCCGAGGCGGCCGCCGAAGCGGCGCGTGCCGAAGCCGGCACGCGCGCGGCCGCCTTGGATTCGGGCCCGGGCGGCGGGGGGGGGGGCCGGGGCCCCACCGGGCGGCCGCGGGGGGGGCGGGGGGGCGCGCCCGCCCCCCCCGGGGGGCGCCCGCCCCCCGGGCCCGGGGGGGGCCCGCACGCGCCCCCCCCCGGCGGG